>JAGQYH010000189.1 GCA_020436175.1 Bacteroidota bacterium | reverse complement strand
TTCTGCTGCCGCCCAATCAACATTCTCCTTCTTCCGCATATCCAATCGCCGGCTTTCCAGCATTTTTTGCACTTTCCTAAGCACACTAAAGCCTTCAGGAATATTAATCAAACCTTTAACGATTTCTACAATCATTTCCTTTGAGATAGATGTGTCCGGCGATTCTTCAAAATCGGATGGTTTAGATTTTCGCATTTTCTGCCAAGCTAACTCCGGTTGTTGGTAATCATATGGCCTTGATTTCTCTTTCACCATGTCCAACCTATCTTGCAGATCACTCCAAAACCGCTCATCCATTTTCTTGGCCAATTCGGCTTCTATTTGGCCTTTCTCCGTTAAGTATTTAGAGTAAATATCTCTTACATTATCGTGATCCTTGATGATCTTATACATTTGGGGTTGGGTATATTGAGGATCGTCGGCCTCATTGTGTCCATGCTTTCTGTAACATACCATGTCCACAAAAATATCCTTGTTGAATTTTTGCCGATAAGCTGCAGCAATTTCCGAAACGAAAACTACGGCTTCCGCATCGTCGCCATTCACATGCAGTACGGGTGCCAATACAGTGGCTGCCACACTGGTGCAATAATTGGATGTTCTGGCATCATCAAAATCGGTGGTGAAACCAATCTGGTTATTGATTACAAAGTGGATGGTTCCGCCGGTTTTATAGCCTTTCAATCCCGACATCTGTAATAACTCATATACTATTCCCTGTCCTGCAATGGCAGAATCACCATGAATTAAAATAGGCAAAATCAAATCGTAATCGGAGTTATAGATCGCATCCGCTTTAGCCCTGCAAAACCCTGTTACAACAGGATCTACAGCTTCTAAGTGAGATGGATTGGGCATTAATTTCACATAAACCCGCTCTCCATCCATGGTATTATAGATCGATGAGTAGCCTAAATGGTATTTCACGTCACCATCCCCCATGGTTACATCGTAGTCTGTGGTTTTCTCGAATTCAGAGAAAATATCTTCATACGTTTTCTGCATGATATTGGTCAACACATTCAGTCTTCCACGGTGTGCCATACCAATGGCCACTTCTTTCACGCCTAACGAAGCTGATTTGTTGATGATAGCGTCTAACGCCGGTATAGCGGCTTCTCCTCCTTCCAATGAAAAACGCTTCTGACCGATATACTTTGTTCCGAGAAATTTTTCTAAAATGGCGGTATCATTCAATTTCTTTAAAACTCTCTTCTTTTTGTCGATAGACAATTCGTAATCGAAGTAGTATTTTTCGGCGATCTGAATGAACCACTCCCGCTCTTCCTTATTGGTAATGTAATCGTATTCAAAGCCAATTGTTCTGGCATACGCTCTTCTCAAAAGCGCAATAATATCCTTTAGTTTAGCTTTGCCTAAACCTACTTCAGCGCCAACTACAAATTCCGTTTCTAAATCACTTTCAATTAAACCAAAATAAGAAAGCTCCAGATTGGCATGTCGATTTTTTCTTTGTTTGATAGGGTTGGTATCAGAAATCAAATGGCCTTTTTTTCGATAAGCATCAATTAATTTTAAGACACTGAATTCTTTGGTCGATAAAAGCATACCATTGGCAGGATCCTTTGTTTCACCGGTAGCAAATTCAAATCCGGCAAAAAAAGTTTGCCATTCTTCCTCTACACTTTTGGGGTCCTCACTATATTGTTCGTATAATTTTTCTATATAATTTGGATGCGCATTGGCAATAAATGATAAATCTTGACTCATAATTTTCAGTCCACTATAATTGTTATAGCAAATATCCGTTTTTTATTAGTATTAAACTCATAAGCCTAGCAAGAAAGTTCTATCATTTAAAAAGATTTCATCTAATTATCCATAAATATAAGTTTTGGTAACACTGATTCTTTGAGATATACAATTTTGTGAGTATCTTTGCACTCCAAAATTAAATTTACGATGGCACAACATCAATCGGCAAAAAAGAGAATTAGACAAACCGTAGTTAAAAGGTTGAGAAATAGGTATGATGGCAAGACGACAAGAAATGCCATTAAAGTATTAATGGAAACAACAGACAAAGGTACTGCAACTGAATTGTTGCCTAAAACTGTTGCTCTAGTTGATAAATTAGCTAAAAAGAATATTATTCACAGCAACAAAGCCGGTCACATCAAATCCAAATTGACCAAACACGTGAATGCATTATAATTCATAATTTTTATGGAAATTTTACAAAAGGTGCCTCTTTAAGATGCACCTTTTTTTATGCCCTAGTTTTTGGGATAATGGCAAGGTGCATTAAGCAACTGAAATATGTATCCACAAAACAATCTACCCATAAAATCCTGGGCAGAAGAAGACCGGCCGCGAGAAAAGTTACTGCTGAAAGGAAAAAATGCTTTAAGCAATGCTGAATTGATCGCCATTCTAATCGGTTCAGGTAGCCGTAAACAAACCGCGGTTGAGTTGGCCAAAGAAATACTGAATGGCTCGGAGAACAACTTAAATAAATTAGGCAAAAGATCGATTAATGATCTGATGGAATTTAAAGGCATTGGGGAAGCTAAAGCCATCTCTATTGTGGCGGCATTGGAATTAGGTCGCCGACGAAAATCCACAGAAACCGTTGTTAAAGATCAGATCACTTCTTCACAGCATGCCTACCAATTTATTCTACCTTACTTGGAAGATCTGCAACATGAAGAATTTTGGATGATCTGTATGAATAAAAGGAACATTGTTACCAAATGTACACAGATCAGCAGAGGCGGTTTGGATAGCACCATCATAGATGTTAAGATCATTTTTGCCACAGCCATTAAAGAAGTGGCAAACAGCATTATGCTCTTTCACAATCATCCTGCAGGCACACCGCATCCCAGCAATGCCGACACTAAAGAAACCCGTAGAATTGTGGACGCCGCAAAACTATTAGACATAAAAGTATTAGACCACATAATTGTGGGCGACAACCAATATTATAGCTTTGCTGACGATGGTTTGATTTAATGTTAGATGTCCCTAATGACACTAAAATTGCCATCAATATAAAATGAATCGTTTACAATGGTTTTGATATAGCCAATTACTGTACCTTTAATAAACTCATCAATTTCACCATACTCGGTAAATTCAATAGTTACATTGGAATACGAGGCATACGATGAATCAACCGAACTTATATAAAAATCAACCCAACCGTTGGCTTCCTGCAAATCGCCTTCAATCAAAAATGTACCCACTCCGATGTTTGGTCCGTTAAAGAGATTCAGATTAAAATATTCCGGCCCTTGTATGCTTTGATTGGTGGCACTTAAATGCATATAAGTTGGCCCATCCGTTCCCGCTCCGACATCAGTATAGGCTAAATACTCCTGACCTCCATTGATTGTGTATCTGACAAATTCTGTAACTTCGTTACATGCAATGACTTCTCCCAAGTTAACTGTTGTGTTCGAAACAGGATAACTGAGCCAACCACTTTCTGTTTCATTAATAGCATCAATAACTCTGATTTCAAATTCTGTGGAACCGTTACAATACAACAATAAAAATGAAAAATTCCCATTCAAAATTGGATAGGAAGTTATTGAAACTCCATCATTTACGACCACATAACCGTTGGCTATTGGTTGATCATCACAGTTTACTGCTGTACCCATAACCAAGGCTGAACTAGATGAAACATTCACGTCAAAATCACCAAGATCAATATCCGCTGAAAATGGTCCGATTGTTTGACTACTAACTGACTCGCCGCAATTATTTAAAAATTCCAAAACCAAGATTTCGTTGGCTGGCACATTTGCCCTGAATTCACCATATACATCCGTTGAACCATATCCGGTTGGCCGGTTGGGATCTCCATTAGTTCGCGATATTTTTACATCCACACCGCCTAATGTTTCCTGATTTTCATAAACCGTTCCGGTTAATTCTATCAACGGAAAAGGCGCATCACAATTCCAAAATGAAAAATGACCGACCTCTCCAACATACTTATCTCCAACCAAGGTAGCACTCCCTTCTTCCTGCCAAACACCCGTATCTTCATTAAAATACCACAATGGAATAGTGGTCGGTGCCCCATTAGCAATTGTCCCTTCCAACGGTATGGTGAGTGTGGAAGAAGAACCTTCCTTTATGTTTAAGGATTCTCCGCTAGCGCCTTGTAACTCAACAACAAGCATTCCATAAGTTTCCAATACAGCCTCTGCTCCCGATGCATCCTCTGCTGATAAATTCCCCGGCATATATTGCAAAAAATTATCCTCTCTGGGATCTAATCGTCTCGCATAAACGCTAACATTTCCACTATATGTGGTACCATCTGATTTTGAAACACCATTACCGGGAAGTTCTACTTTAGCGCCATTGTCAAAAGAAACTTCTCCTCCCGAAGCACCATCAATTGTACCTACCAAAGATTTCTCCAATAATACAATTTTAATGGTATTGATCGAATTCTCAATCGCTTGGAACGTTCTACTTCCTTTAAAATAACCCGTTTTTGTTGCCGTCAAAAATGCATTATCCTGCGCAATTGAAATATTATTGAATCTAAAATTGCCGTAGTCATCTGATAAAACAGAATGACCATCAATAACAATCATTGCATCTGCAACAGGTTCCCTGCTTTCATTTAATACAGTACCGAATATAGAGGTAGTCACCTTATTGGTAGATTGTTGAATGGTATCGTCATTACAACTAACACCGATAGTCATGATCATGACTAATGTTATTGCATAAAAAATAAAGTTTCTCTTCATAATGGATTTGTTTATTCGAGTGATAGCTGCCAAAAATACAAAACTAAGAACAAAACCAATTAACCAGTAGCCCTACAGACTACCACAAGGGCACAAATGTGAACTAACTCCCAAATACACATTAACAAGTTTTCAATAAAACGGTAAAAATCATTGCCGATTTTCAATATCTGCCAATTATACTTTTATTTTTTGAACGAAC
>JAGQYH010000188.1 GCA_020436175.1 Bacteroidota bacterium | reverse complement strand
TTTTTTATAAACTTTCGATTGTATTTATGGTGTATTGGATTTAGGCTTATTAATGCCTGCTAATTCTTCATAGTTTTTCCGAAGCGTACTCAATTCCGATTCTAACTGAATTCTTTTTTTACGTCTTCGCCATCTTCCCGGAATAGAAAACAACAGCGCCAAAACAGCACCAATGGCTACACATAGAATAATGAGTAATGCCAAAGGTGGACCGGGAGTGATCTTCCAAATGAAGAAATCAATCTCCGTATTGTTGCCATTTTGAATCGCGAATATGATGATGGCAATCGCCAAAATCAAACCTACGATGAATAGGAAGTTTAAATTGCTTCCCGACTTTTTAACTGTTTTTTCCATCTTCTATTTCTTGAACTTCATTGACTGAAATAATAACATTTTCCTTGGTAAAACTCTTCGCCGGAATAATGATCCTTTTACCCTTTTGCGCAATAGTGATATTTACACTGCTGATCTCAACAATCTGACCTTCAACATCGCCAATTCTAATGTATTGCCCCACCGCAAATGTCTTTTTGGCAAAAAATACAGATAGAATATTACCCATTACATCCACAGCAGATAAACCATAGGCCAAAGCTCCGGCTATGATCATTCCACCAATCAAGATACTGATATTATCTGTAATTAACGAAGCGTCAATATTCATCTGTTCAATGGCCGTAACCGATATCATGATCAGAATAAAATAAAACACAATGCTGGCAATGATGCCACCACTGGCCATGCCAATGGATCGAGTAGCCGATAATATGACGCCTCTTATCAAATTGGCAATATAAAAACCGATGACAAAAATGATAACGGCAATTAAGATCTTTGGAAAGAACTCAATAAGCGATGCGATTAAGTCGGTCAAAACTTGCATGCCTAATGATTCTACGGCTGTAGATAAGAAGATCAGAAATATAAAATAGTAAACAAACTTCGAGATAACATTGATAATAGAATTGCTCAGGTCTTTGCCATCTGTCAATTCATTGAAGCCTATCTTGTCCAGAATTTTACCAACATTGATCTTTTCCAATAACTTTTTGATGGCTTTGGAAACCAATTTGGCAATGATCCAACCAATTAATAAAATGACTAAAAACTTCAAAAAAACAGGTAATGCGGCAGCAAATGTTTTCGCATATCCTAATAATATATCCCTAATTAACTCCATATACTGTTTAATTTATTTGTGTTGCATAAGACAATAAGTAGTATGGACAAATAAATCTAATTAATATTATTTAGATTTATTGTCATTCCCGTTACTTATAGATTCCATAATCTTTAAACGTGTTTGAACATGCTTGACCGACAGTAGATCAAAAGCTTCCATTAAAAGCTTAGCATTTTCAATCGTATTAAGGACGGCCTTCTTATCCTTTTCGGTTAAGCTTTCCTTTGGAATGATCTTTTTAAACGCATTATTTTTACTTAGCTGATCCATTTAGTTATAAGTTGTTTCATATAGGGTTTTTAGCTTCAATCGTGCTCTCGACAAGCGCATTTTAATAGCACTCGCCCCTAATTCAAAATGATCCTGAAGATCTTTGATCGACATATCATCCTGATAGTACATCAAGAGCATTGATTTATCTAGCGTTGGTATTTGTTCAAGTAAGTAATCAAGTCTATCAATTTCTATTTCTAATATTTCTTTTTCATGTTTTCCGTCATCCTTTTCATCTTCAAGCTCTCCAATGTAGGAGATGTCTTGTTCTTGTTCTAAAATTCTTTTTTGTTTTCGTAAATAATCAATGCAATAATTATAGGTAATCATATACAGCCAGGTCGAAAACTTAGCTTTTCCTTCGAATTTGGATAAGCTCAAAAAAGCCTTGATCAGTATTTCTTGGGTAAGATCTTTACTCGTTTCAACATCTTTCACCATACTGATGGCTTTTCTATAGACCTTATTACCGTATCTGTCATACAATTCACCAAATAACTCCATGTCTCCATTGGCGAGTATGGCAGCGATTAACTCTTCGTCAGTTAAATTATTCGTGTTAACAGTAGTTGGGTCCAAATAAAAGTTTACTTACTGCTGCAAACTCTGAAAAAAAATCAGCAAATTTTATAATTTATATCAACAGTTCTTCGTATAAAAGACGGAGATCTTAATTAATCGTCACATCCATGAGCCTTGTTTTTTATGTATTGAAATACTTTAATGGATGTCAAAATTTTGGTTGTACAACCTATGTGGAATGATTTTCGCTATCAATTGAATCAAATACTATAATTTCAGCTATTTAACCAATTCAATATGTTTCATAAGTCTTTATTGCTCTTTTTTATATTACTTATCGGCAGTAATTTATCTCACGCACAGGAGCAATGGGCTTCCAGTGTGGTAAAATACTCCTCACAAGCCGGCTACAAAGCTTATGCTGCCAAACAAGTACTGGGGCCGCCAAATGCATTACAAGCCGGTAAAAATGCCGTAGCATGGGCAGCACAAGGCGCCAACACTGGCATTGAATATATTGTTGTTGAATTTGATCAACCTTCTAAAGTAAAGCAGATTGCCATTTGGGAAAATTTTAATCCCGGTGCAATTTTTCAGATCAATTTGATCGATACCGATGGGAGAGAACATCAGGTCTATGAACAGAATAAGCCCGAAAAAGTTATGCAAACGGCCAGAATGTTCAGACATTTTATCAAACTCACTTCTTATGATGTAAAGGGCTTAAAATTGGTGTTAAACACGGCAGAGGTATTTGGTTTAAATCAAATTGATGCCATCGGGATATCATCTTCGGAAACGCCCATGAATCCAAGAATAAATAATCCAAAGGATAAAACTTTTGTAGGCAAACCGGAAAATCTGGGCTATGAAGTCAACAGTCAATCTCCTGATCTTTTACCCTTGATCTCTGTGGACGGGCAAACATTGTACTTTGCCAGAAAAAATCACCCTGAAAATACAGGACCGCAATTGAAGGATGATATTTACGTGTCCTATAAAAACAAAAAATCACTTTGGACGACAGCTAGAAACATCGGACCACCTTTAAATGATGAGTACAATAACTTTGTTTGTGCCGTCAATCCGGATGGAACAGAAGTACTGATCTCCGGGAAGTATGATCAGGGAGAAGGATTGTACAGAACGTCTCTAAATAACGGGACATGGTCAAAGCCTAAGAAAATTTACATTGAAAGTTACGTCAATAAGAGTCCGTTTGTTTGCTACCATGTCAGTCCGGATATGAAATACTTGGTGATTGCCATGGAAGATCAGGCCACTTATGGCGACATGGATTTGTATGTTTCTTTCATAAAGTCAGATGGCAGTTATACCAAACCCAAGAATTTAGGGCCAACCATTAACACGGCCGGCACGGAACCCAGTATTTTTTTGTCAGCAGATACCAAGACTATTTATTTTGCTTCGGATGGCCATCCGGGATATGGAGCATATGATATGTATATGAGTCGTAGATTGGACAATTCTTGGTCACGTTGGTCGGAACCGGTCAACTTAGGAGATCAGATCAATTCGGATGATTGGGATTTATATTATACAGTGCCGGCAGATGGCGAGTACGCTTATTATTCCAGCGCCAAGAACTCTTACGGCGAAAGTGATCTGTATCGAATTAAATTACCAAAGGATGTTCGACCTGAACCGGTGGCGATCTTGAAACCCAGCTATGTGAATGTGAACACCAATACACCAATCGCGAATCTGGAAAAGAAGAATCAAGCCATTATTGTTAATGATGATTCCAAACTCAATTTGTATGAAGAGATCAAAGGTTTTTATCCAGTAAATGAGTCGGAAGATTTGTCGGATGAATTCGAAGAGGAAGACAATTTCAATGCACCTACGACCGGCAATCCAAGTGCCAACATCGATGCTGAGGATCAAAAAATGAACGACCTTTTAGCCAGATTGCAGGAATTAAAAAATGAACAAGCTAAAACAGATACGGAGTTAAAGAAATCGGATGCCGCAAAACCGACCACAACAAAAACCAGTGCTTCCATCAAACCGACCAACAGCAATTATTCTTCTGATCTGGATGATCGGTTGGCAGCATTGAGATCCGATATGGATAGGATTGAAAGCGGAAAGGAACCGGAAAACTTGAATGCAGATGAAGAGAAGAAAAAGCAATACAACGTTAAACCGGCTACCAAAACCAATGATAAATTAACGGCTCAGGAGGACGCATTTCAAGCACAGCAACAAGAAAAATTGAACACTTATGACGCTCAAATGGACGCTTTAGAGAATTTTAAAGACCAAGGCAGCAACGGATATGTAGCGCCAAGAGAGCAAGTCAGAAAAACGTACGATTTAAGGGAAGTAGATCACGAGGATTATCTGTCCAACCATCAAACCTACAAAGATCAATTAAAGGAGTTGGCCGAGCAAAAAGCAAAGGCAGCGTATGGCACTCAACCACTCACCAAATATTCTTTGGCTAAAACGTCTATTGATGAAGATATGAAGGAAGCATTGGTGGCGTCGTCCATGAAATCTGAATTGTCTGATCTCAAAGAAAAACAAAAGCAACCCACTACCTACAACCCTGAAGTGGATGCCTATAGAAAGAAGTTGGAAGAGCTAAAATCCCAACAAAAGAATCCTACGTTGCCCACTTCAGGCAAAAGAATTACTCAGCCGGAAAAATCAGAAAATGAAACGCCAAGTGGTATCGACAATGCTTCTAAATCCGTAGATCCGGAAGTTTTGGCTTTTCAAGAAAAATTGGAGGCTTTAAAGAATAAAATGAACAGCTTGCCTTCTGCCAAGAGTGAGATCAATGGCGAAAAAATAGAGACGGCTACAGTACCGACAGCCCATCAGGAAATTCAACAACAACAACAGCAAACGGAAACACCAATAGAACAACCTGCTTCAAAAGGTCGAATCAAAAAGGATAAAAATATAGAAACAGCACCAGAGGTGGTGGCGATCAATTTACCGGAAGCGGAGACCAATAACGAAAT
>JAGQYH010000187.1:2703-5178 GCA_020436175.1 Bacteroidota bacterium | reverse complement strand
CATCTCCAAATTAAGTGAGAATCAGGCTATGTATCAGTTTATTTCCGGATATACTTCAAAAGTTGCAGGTACAGAAGCAGGCATTACAGAACCCGTTACTGCGTTTTCTGCTTGTTATGGAGCTCCATTTTTACCATTGCATCCTACTAAATATGCAGAGATGTTGGGAGAAAGGATTACTAAGTACAAGGCCAACGTTTGGTTGATCAACACCGGGATTACCGGTGGGCCTTATGGTGTTGGTAAGCGAATGAGTTTAACTTATACCAGAGCATTGATCACTGCGGCATTAAATGGTAAGCTGAGTAACTCAGGTTATGAAACATTGCCGATCTTTAACTTAGAGATTCCGACATCTTGTCCGAGTGTGCCTTATGAAATTCTAAATCCTAGAAATACCTGGAAGGATAAAGCAGCTTATGACGAAAAGGCCAATCAATTGGCGAAAGCTTTCAATAAGAATTTCGAGAAATTTGAAAGCGAGGCCAGTGAAGCCATCCTAAGTGCTGCTCCACATGTAACAGAAGTGGCGGAATAGTCTTTCGTTGAATAAGTCAGGCATAATCATCATTGCGTTGTATTCATATCTTGGAAGTCTTTATAATTTAGTAGCTTTCCAACATTGATCAACAAGTAATGAAAAGATTTTTTTCCTCTTCCATAAACTTTCCAACGGCCATCTTAGAAGGCAAGGAGAAGGAGCATTGCATCAAAGTTCTGCGCACTCAATTGGGAGAACAAGTTGAAATAGTGGATGGTCAAGGTAGCCTTTTTGTAGGTGAATTGGGTGAAAGTGACAAACATACTGCCATTATTCGCCACCTTTCAAAAGTAAATCAATATACTGATTGTCCACTGATCACGATCGCCTGTTGTATCCCAAAGAATGCCAGTCGGTGGGAGTTTTTTTTGGAAAAAGCTACGGAAATTGGTGTTAAAAAAATTATTCCTTTGATTGCCAAACGTTCGGAAAAATCAAATATTCGGCACGACAGAAATGAACAGATTCTCATATCGGCGCTAAAACAGTCCGGTCATTTGTATTTGCCCGAATTAGAAGCACCACAGAAACTAAATGATTTTATTAAATCGGTTAAAGACACAACAGTAGTAAAATTTATCGCCCATTGTGATGAACAACACAAAGAATTTTTAGGCCATCAATACAAAAAAGGTGAAGAAGCGTTAATTTTAATAGGACCTGAGGGTGATTTTACTCCGGAAGAGATTAAATTAGCTTTATCGCATCATTTTAAACCTGTTAGTTTAGGAGCCAGCAGATTGAGAGTGGAAACAGCGGGAATTGTCGCTGCAGGAATGATTAACTGGGTAAATTTTGAAAAATAGCAGATGGATTTGAGTAAACGTTTGGCAATAGTTTCGTTGATGTTTCTGATGTTGGTAGGATCAAGTTTTACCAGCAATACAACCACCGTAAAAATCGGATTGTTGAAATACAAAGGCGGAGGCGATTGGTATGCCAATCCAACTTCGTTACCTAATTTAGTTAAGTTCTGCAATGAAAATCTACATACTAATGTTTCAGATATTGAAGAAATAGAACCGGGAAGTTCAGATATTTTCAATTTCCCGTTTATTCATATGACCGGGCACGGAAACGTAGTGTTTACAGCTAGTGAAGCCAAAAATTTGCGAACCTATCTCATCGCCGGAGGATTTTTGCATATCGATGATAACTATGGCATGGATCCATATATCCGATTGGCTCTAAAAGATGTTTTTCCCGAACTGGAATTGGTAGAATTACCTTTCGATCACAAGATCTACCGGCAGAATTATCGCTTCGATAAAGGCTTGCCAAAAATTCATGAACACGACGGACAGCCACCTCAGGGTTTCGGATTGATCTATGAAGGAAGATTGGTGGTTTTTTACACTTACGAATGCGACCTCGGCGATGGTTGGGAAGATCCCCAAGTACATAAAGATGCTCCGCAAGTCAGAGAGCAAGCACTAAAAATGGGAGCCAATATTTTGGAATTTGCATTGACGCAATAAAATTTTGTTGGGCAGACAGTTTTAATCCTCAGTTTTATCCCAATAATTGTTAAGAAAGCATAAGATGATAAATCTTTGATTTACCTTTGCGCCGATTAGGTCGCGGACTTGTACCTGATCGCTTAATCAACCAACTAAAAACAATATGAAAAATTTCCTTTTTTTAATGGCAGTACTGGTATCGGTATGGTCATGTAAACCCTCTACAACAACCACAGTGGAGGAAGAAATTATCCCTAGTGAAAATCCTGTACGACCGGTATTAAATCAAGAACTAGATTTTGCATCGATCACTCTTGAACACATTGTTGATGGAACGGAGGAAGCTAAAACCAAAGTGAATGAGATGATCGAAGCGCTGGTCAATGTGCCGGACGCAGAAAGAAACTTCGACAATACAATGGTCGCTTTAGATGATATTGATAATGAGATCAATACTTTAAGCGGTATGATTGG
>JAGQYH010000187.1:0-2607 GCA_020436175.1 Bacteroidota bacterium | reverse complement strand
TGCAGAAAGAAACTTCGACAATACAATGGTCGCTTTAGATGACATTGATAATGAGATCAATACTTTAAGCGGTATGATAGGATTGATGGCTGTCGCCAGTCCTGATTCTGCTATTCGAAATACCGCCTTGGTGAAGAAGAACGAAATTTCTCAACTGTATAATGAGATCACCTTAAACGAAGATCTTTATAAAGCGGTTAAGGCCTATAGCACAACAGAAGAGGCTAAAAAACTTACCGGCTGGCAGGAGAAATTTTTAACTGAAACGGTTCGAGATTTTGAAAGAAACGGTTTCGCTTTACCAAAAGAAGATCGCGAGAAATTAAAGACATTAATGGATGATATCTCTGCTACATCCAATGAGTTTAACTCCAATATTGCTGCTTTCCAGGATTACCTATACTTGAGTGAAAAGGATATGGAAGGTATGCCGGAAGATTATAAAAAAGCGCGTCTTCAGGAAGATGGTAAATATAAGATCGGTATGTCTTACCCGGATGTATTTCCATTCTTGAAAAATGCCAAATCCAGCGAAGCAAGAAAGCAATTGTTGTTTAAGTTCAACAACAGAGCTTATCCGGTGAATGAGGAAGTATTGGAAAAACTCATTAGCCTGAGAACGGAATTGGCAAATTTGTTGGGATATGAAACTTATGCAGATTATCAGATTGAGAAAGGCATGGCCAAAACGCCGGAAGCGGTATGGGATTTTTTGGAGGAATTACAAGTGAAAGTAAAACCTAAAGCGGAGGCTGATATTGAAGAGTTGAAAGCTTATCAAGTAGAATTAGGAATGGGAGATGGCAAGACCATGAATCCATGGGACAGAGGCTATCTTCAAGAGCAGTTGCTGATCAATAAGTATGATGTTGATGCAGAAGCCGTAAGAGAATACTTTCCTATTGATAGAGTAAAAGAAGGATTGTTTTCCATTACACAGAATCTGTTTGGTTTGGAATATAAAAAAGTAGATGATGCTTCCATTTGGCAAGAAGATGTGGAAGCTTACGATGTGTACGACGCTAAAGGCTTGATCGGTAGATTTTACTTGGATCTTTTCCCAAGACCGAATAAATATGGCCATGCGGCCTGTTTCCCTATTGTGATTGGTAAAAATACACCAAAAGGTTTTCAACGTCCCGTTTCTTCATTGGAGTGCAACTTTAGTGCGCCAACGGAAGATAAACCGGCACTTTTAACTCATAGAGAAGTGGAAACTTTCTTTCATGAGTTCGGTCATGTTTTGCATAGTTTATTGACTACTGCAGATCTTGGTTTGCAATCAGGTTTTATGGTGTCTAGAGATTTTGTGGAAGCACCGTCTCAAATTTTCGAAAATTGGGTATGGGATTATGATGCTTTATCTTTATTTGCCAAGCATTATGAAACAGATGAAGTACTGCCAAAAGAAATGTTCGATAAAATGTTGGCAGCTAAAAATGTAATGTCAGGAAGAAGCGCTGCTTACCAAATTTTCTTGAGTACTTTGGATATGACCTTGTATGATGGTTTTGATTTGGAAGGTGCTACCAGTATTGCAGAAGTTAGAGCTGATTTGGATAAAAAGATCAACATGGTAGATCCATTTGAAGGATCACACATGGAAGCTGCATTCGGACATTTAGTAGGTTATGGAGCAGGATATTACAGCTATTTGTGGTCTAAAGTATTTGCACAAGATATGTTCTCCAGATTTGAGACGGAAGGTATCATGAACAAAGCAACCGGAATGGATTATAGAAATATCATTTTAGGTCAAGGGGCAACTAAAGACGAAATGATTATGATCGAGGAGTTTTTGGGAAGAGAAGTAAACCAAGATGCATTTTTACGTAGCCTTGGTTTGGATCCGGATGAAAAACAGGAGCAGTAATCACAACTGTAAAGCATAAAGAAAATCCCGATCGACAAAATGTTGATCGGGATTTTTTATTTTCATTTCGGTTAAACTTTTCTAAGCTCTTGTGGGATCATTCGGAAAATTATCATAAATATCCGGCGTACCATCATTATCACTGTCACCATCATACAGCGTGTCCGGATTACCAAACAGTAATTGCCATTCCACGGCCAAAAAAGTATCCCAAATCTGATCGCTGAATTCATTGGTCGGAGCTACTGCTACTTTCACGTTAGCTTGCGGAATTGGGATAGCAGAACCGAAAGTTACACTAACAATTACAACACCCGTCATTCCGCCGGCCCGCAGCATAATATTATCAACGGAAATATTGATCCCGGAAGCAACAGTGTTGATGTTCGCTTCAGAACATACGGTTTCGAAACTAGTGCCCAATCCAAAGAAACTCATAAATGCGTTGATCTCTGCATCTCGTACTTGTCTGGCAGTAGCATTAAATCCGGCAGAGTAACCTACATATCTCCAAATGCCTTGATTGTTGTTACGCATTAGATTAACACCAACGGTTCCGTTACCTCTTAGTTCTTCCGGTGTCCATCCGATAGGATAGCTGAAACCCAAAAGTGGGAAATCCTGATGAGAAAAAGTACCGCCAATATTATCTACTGTAGGAGGGATTCCTCCTGGGAAATCCGTTCTGGGTAAACCATTTTCAAGAACCCAATAAATGGCTTCTGCTTCGGTAA
>JAGQYH010000186.1 GCA_020436175.1 Bacteroidota bacterium | reverse complement strand
ATGATGGTTCTCCGAGCCTTTGTTCAACGGCTACGGTTAATGTAACTGTTTCGGCCAATACTGCACCTACTGCGGTGATAGATTCCGCAAACACTGATTTTACTACTCCTATTACTATAAATGTATTGGGCAATGATTCAGATTCCGATGGAGGTCAAGAAATTAGTATTACATCTATTACTGTAGCGCCGGACCAAGGGGGTTCAGCTAATATCAATAATAATGGAACACCAAGTGACCCTTCGGATGATTTTATCAACTATACGCCTTCAGGATTGTATATAGGTACAGAAACATTTACTTATCAGATTTGTGACAATGCTAAACCAATAACTTGTGCTACTGCCACCGTTTATGTTAATGTTGCAACTTGTTTAGATGGAAGCACCACAGAGTCTTCCCCTAATTTTGCTTTTGGTGCAGAATGGAAATACGACGATTCAGGTGTTGATCTTGGAACATCTTGGAGAGACCCTAGTTATTTAGATGATTGTTGGGCTTATGGTAATGCAAATTTGGGTTTTGGTGACCCTATGACAACAACCATTAATAACCATGGAAAAATCACTTATTATTTCAGAAAACATTTTAATGTAGTGGATGCCGGCACCATTAATTATTTAAAGTTGGATCTGGTAAGAGATGATGGCGCCGTGGTTTACATCAATGGCAATGAAGTGTTAAGAAGTAATATGCCTATCGGAACAATTGTAAATACTACAGCTGCTGCTTCAAACGTCTCCGGTTCGTCTGAAACAGCAATCAGTTCGGTGATTGTTACTGCAGAACATCTTGTTGATGGAGATAATGTGATTGCTGTGGAAATTCATCAAGATTTACCTTCCAGTTCAGATATTAATTTTGATTTGGCAATGACGGCAGATATTGTTGACCATTCTTCAGATATATACATCGCTCAAAACCAATATTGGAATTATAGTGATGACGGAACGGACTTAAACACAGGGTGGAGAAGCAGCAACTATATTGAAAATACGCAAGATTGGGAAACCGGAACAGCAGAGTTAGGTTATGGAGACGGAGATGAATCAACAACAATAGGAACCGGCACGGTTTATCCTACTTACTACTTTAGGCATTATTTTAATGCAGATGATATATTGACAACAGATAGCTTATATCTCAGGCTAAGAAAAGATGATGGCGCAATAGTATATATCAATGGTGTTGAGGTTTACCGACATGGCATGGGTACAGGAACCATTAATTACAGTGATTGGGCAAGTTTTACAGCAGCCGGTGCGGATGAATCTAAGTTTTATGATACCACTATATTGGCTACTATGATCAATTCCGGTATTAATGTGGTAGCAGTAGAGGTGCATCAGGTGGGAAGTAGTAGTAGCGACGTGTCTTTTGAATTAGAATTGTCCAGATTAGATGGAGACCCCAATGCTTATCCGCTGACCTACGAAACAATTTCGGGAAAAGTATTCCTAGATATTGATGTCAATAGAACATTGAATTCAAAAGATGTGGGGCAAGGAGCGATCGAAGTATTCTGCTATCAAGATAGAGATTTAGACGGCGAAATTGATGTAGAAAGTGATCCAAGGTTGTTTTCAGATATCACTAATGCCATCGGAGATTACGAGTTGAAGACTTATTTCTCGGAAGTACAATCCATAAAATCAGATGTAACCGCGAGCAATGGTGATGCCGCTCAAGATGGATTAGGTGGAACAATGTCACTCAATTCAACCAAGCATAAGAGTATTGTAAGTTTTACATTGCCTAATCAAGTAATTGATACTGTTTCTTCTTGGAGTTACTATGATGGTGGAGATTTGGCCGACCCTACATGGGTAGATTTAGGTTATCCAGAAACGGGTTGGAGTTCAGGAACGGCGGATTTTGGATTTGGAGATGCAGGCGTAAATACCACTGTTGCCTCGGGCAATTATGCCTATTATTTTAGAAAAACCTTTACGGGTGGAATTTTGGCCGGCACTTATAACACTGCAAGAATATTGCTTAACAGAGATGATGGTGCTGTGATTTATCTAAATGGCGTTGAAATAGCACGATCCAATATGCCTAGCGGACCAATTACATACAATACATTAGCAGCAAGTAAAGTGGACGGAGAAGCGGAATCCAAATTTCATGAGTTAATCATATCAAATCTGAGCTTTAATGTGGGAACAAACGTTCTGGCAGTAGAAATTCATCAGGATAATGTTAGTAGTTCTGATATTCGCTTTGATTTAATGATGTCCATTGAAAATGGTACTGTTGCAGATGTTGGATATAGATTTGGAAATGTTCAAGTACCTCAAGGAGCTAAGATAATTGATGCATTTTTAAGGGTAACTTCTGCCACTACAACTGAAACCACCTCTGTTATTCATATTGAAGGAGAAGCTGCGGATAATGCCGCAGTGTTTGCCAATACAATTAACAATATATCTTCCAGAGCAAGAACCGCTGAGACTACCACATGGTCTAATTCAAAGGCTCTTTTAGATGGAAGAGAAATGCAACTAACGGGATTAACCGGCATTGTGCAAGAGATAACGGATCGAGCCGGTTGGTCTTCCGGAAATGCGATGGCCTTTATTCTTAGTGGGTTTGAAAATGAAATTTATAGTTTTGATGGAGGATATGCACCGGAGTTAACTATTTCATACTTAGACACTAATCAAACAACTACTCAGTACATTATTAGTGTTGATCCGGCTGACATGCCTGAGGTATATACCTTTTTAACAGACGCTACTCCTACCGTTACGATAGGAACCAGCCTACGGGCTGTTACCAATGTCAATCTGGGTTACATAGGATCCACGAGTACATGTTTTGCTACTTCTGATGATGACTACGATGCTTTACACATTATTAATCGATTTAGTGGCAAGAATAGAAGAGTTGGGGCATTAGGCAGCTCAATGGAAATTGAGGCAATAGCTATGAGTAGAAACGCAGACAGCTTGTTTGCCGTGGACGGAGGCAATTTTGGGTTAATCGATTTGGCTACAGGAGCATTTACGGCTTATGGCTCGTCTATTGGAACGGCGGATGGTGCCGCTGGTTCGATCAATCTGAGTGATGTGGACGGATTGTCTTATGACCTTACCCGAAACATGTTATGGGCATCTCATAGAAGATCCGGGGATTATGATCTAATTTTTGTTATAGACATTACAACAGGACAGTTTATTCCTGATGTATTCGGTCCGGGAGTGGATTATGTGGTGGCACAAGGTGGAGGATTGTTGCACGATTTGGATGACATCGCTATTCACCCCAATACCGGTAACTTGTTTGCCATGAACAACGACAATGGTGCTATTACCAATCTAGTAGAAATTGATATTTCTACAGGGTTGCCGAATGTAATTAATAATACCGGCTTGAACGATATGGAAGGACAAGGCTTTCACAATGATGGTTTGTTCTATTCTACCTCAGGACGAGAGGGAGTTCCTGCGAATGCATTTTATCTGGTAGATACTTCAAACTCATTCCTAACTTTAGTGGGCTTTTTTGAGAGTGAAGGAGATTTTGAAGGCTGCGATTGTAAAACAGGCCCGTCCGTAAACTTTGTAGATGGATATGTATTTGAAGATATGGATGGCGATAGTTTATTTACGGCGGCAGATGTTGTCGATCCGGGTGTAGATGTATCTTTGTACAGAGATGTTGATAGTAACGGTGTTTATTCTATTGGTGATATATTGGTAGAGACAAAAGTGTCTGACTCAACAGGCTACTACGCTTTTGCCATTACTCAAGTAGGGTATTATTTTTTACTGATTGATACCGCCGATATTCCTTTAGATGCACAATTTACTACCGAGGAAAATCAACCGGCTAGATTTAATGTCAATGGACAGGTGCAGTTTGGCAATAATTTTGGCTATAGAAATGGCGCTGCATTACCGGTTGAATTAGCTCATTTTACAGGAGAAAACAAAGGACAAAAGAATAACCTTTATTGGACAACTACTGCCGAGATTAATAATGATCATTTTAAAGTTCAAAGAAGTAAGGATGCCATTACTTTTGAAACCATTGGAGTGGTTAATGGAGCAGGAAATTCTGATCAGAAATTGCAATACGAATTTGTGGATGATCAGCCTTTTAAAGGCGTTAATTATTACAGGTTACAACAGGTTGATTTTGACGGCACCAATGATTACTCCAAAATTATTGATCTGGAAGTAAAAACGGAAGATGTTAAAGGCAAACTAAGTCTTGATTTATTCCCTAACCCGTCTCATGATTACATCAAAATCAATGGTTTGCAGGAGTTGGATGTGAATGAAGTGGTAACGCTAAATGTATATGATATCAATGGTGTGGTGCAATTGACGAAGATTTGGACCATTAGTGATGATATAATCGAATTAGATATCAGTGAATTTAAGAATGGAATATACTTTGCTGATTTATCTACCTCAAAAGGGCTTCTTCAAACCCTGAATTTTATAAAACAAGACAGATAATTTCAAAAGAACAATAAGCGTTATATAGTATAACTACAAGTTAAACATGGCTGTTAGTCCATAGTCTCCACGTCGGGACTGTGGACTTTTTTTATCTAACCGCAATAGCAGAAATCTCAACATTTACATTTTTTGGCAAGGTTCTGACGGCAACTGTTTCACGGGCAGGAGCATCTTCGCCAAAATAGCTGCCATATACTTTATTAACGGCGGCAAAATCATCCATACTGTCTAAGAATATGGAGCACTTAACAACATTCTCAAAACTCATTCCGGCCGCTTCTAAAATGGCTTTTAAATTCTCCATTACTTGTTCCGTTTCCTTGGTAATGTTATCAGTGATAATTACACCGGCAAAGGGATCGATAGCGATCTGACCGGAAATATATAAAGTGTCTCCTGCCAAAACAGCTTGATTGTAAGGGCCTATCGGATCGGGAGCATTATCGGTATAAATGATTTTCTTATTGGCCATTGACTTATTTTAAGCGTTTTGTAAATGTAGAAATATTTGCTTTTCAGTTTTAATGCAAAAGATGATTTATGACCATTTCTCATAAACGGTTGCGGAATTCCACATTTCATTTTTATGGATGGTTTCTACCATTAATTGTTTGGTGTCTTCCTTGTATTTTGAAAACAGATCGTAGCCGTCTTTTAATATGCCTCGACCCAACATGATTCCGTCCACTTCCTTTTGAGGGTAAAT
>JAGQYH010000185.1 GCA_020436175.1 Bacteroidota bacterium | reverse complement strand
TGAAACTTTTACTTCATCAGCCAAGCTGAACAAGCTAAGGATATCCTTATCATTATCGTATCCGATTGCTCTAAGCAAGGTAGTTACCGGGAACTTCTTCTTTCTATCAATGTAAGCATACATAACATTGTTAATGTCAGTAGCAAATTCCATCCAAGCTCCTTTAAAAGGAATAATTCTTGCGGAGAATAATTTTGTTCCGTTTGGGTGGAAACTTTGACCAAAAAATACACCGGGAGATCTGTGTAATTGAGAAACAATTACTCGCTCGGCACCATTTACGATGAAAGTTCCTTTAGGAGTCATGTAAGGAATGTTTCCTAAGAATACATCCTGAACGATGGTTTGGAAATCGATGTGTTCCTCATCGTTACATGACAATCTTAATTTCGCCTTAAGCGGCACACTGTAAGTTAGTCCACGTTCCACACACTCCTCCATAGTATAGCGCGGTGGATCGATGAAATAATCAAGAAACTCTAATAGAAAGATATTCCTGGCATCGGTAATAGGAAAATTCTCAGAAAACACTTTGAAGAGACCTTCTTGTCCTCTATTATCCGGAGTGGTTTCCAACTGGAAAAAATCCTGAAACGATTGCACTTGAATATCCAACAAATTTGGGTAATCATAACGCTTGGAAATCTTTCCAAAATTAACGCGTTCTACGATATCCCGATTAGTTGCAGCCATAGTGAAATAAATATTTAATTTGTATAAATAAAGAGGTGCCTTAGCAAAATTTCATTGCAAGACACACTCTTTTTATTGTATTTGGATTAAGCTCTTTGCCAAGTAGAATCTTACTTTAATTCTACTGTTGCACCTGCTTCTTCCAACTGAGCCTTGATAGACTCGGCTTCTTCTTTAGATACTGCTTCCTTAATTGCACTTGGAGCACCATCTACTAAATCTTTAGCTTCTTTAAGTCCTAAACCGGTAATGGTTTTAACTACTTTTACTACGCCTAATTTCGCAGCACCAGCTGAAGTTAACATTACATTGAATTCTGTTTGAGCTTCAGCTTCTTCACCAGCGTCTGCGCTTGCTGCTGCCGGACCTGCTACTACTGCAGCTGCTGCAGGCTCAATACCGTGCTCCTCTTTTAAGTAAGCAGCTAGTTCATTAACTTCTTTTACTGTAAGTCCTACTAACTGATCTGCGATTGCTTTAATATCTGCCATCTTTAATTGAATTTTAATTTAATTTTTTAATTAATATCTTAATTGCGTGCGTAACCTTAATTGATTGGGTATTAGTTTCTTTCTTCTAAAGCTTTCACTAACCCCGCTATTGTTTGCCCTCCTGAACTAAGCGCTGAAACAACATTCTTAATAGGTGATTGTAACAACAAGATCACATCTCCCAATACTTCTTCTTTTGATTTCAGTTTTGTTAGATCCTCTAGTTTATCATCACCAATAAATACAGATGCATCAATGTATGCTCCTTTTAACAAAGGCTTTTGACCATCTTTGCCTCTGAATTCCTTTAATACTTTTGCAGGCAAATTCCCGGTTTGAGAGAACATGATCGCGGTTGGACCTTTCAGTAATTTCTTTACTTCTTCATAATCATTATCACTTACATCAAAAGCCTTTTCAATCAAAGTATTTTTAGCTACTTTTAACTGAATACCTTTTTTGAAGCATACTCTTCTCAAGTCATTAACGTCTGCAACACTCATTCCAGATGCATCTGTAATATAGAATGCACTTGATTCATTGAACTGTACCGTCAATCCATCAATAACTTCTTTTTTCTGTGCCCTATTCATAGCCTTGTATTTCTTATCTTACTTATTAATTTAAAACCCTAAGCTTTTAGGATCTATTTGAACAGCAGAACCCATAGTTGGAGCTGCAAAAATACTTTTGAAGTAAACTCCTTTAGCCGCTGCCGGTTTCATTTTATGTAAAGTCGACAACAATTCTTTCATATTGCCTGCCAATTGTTCTTCTGTGAAAGACACTTTACCTACAGTTGAATGCAAGATTCCGTATTTATCTACTCTGAAAGCGATCTTACCACCTTTAACATCTTTTACCGCATTTGCCACATCAACAGTAACAGTACCGGATTTAGGGTTAGGCATTAGGTTTCGCGGTCCTAATACTTTACCTAAACGACCGATCTTTGGCATAACGTTAGGCGTTGCAATGATTACATCAACATCTGTCCAGCCGCTGGAAATTTTATCAACGAACTCTTCCAATCCCACGTAATCTGCTCCGGCTTCTCTTGCTTCTTCTTCCTTATCAGGCGTACACATTACCAAAACAGATTTTGTTTTACCTGTACCATGAGGAAGGCTTACTGTACCTCTAATCGCTTGATCCGGCTTTCTAGGATCTACTCCCAAACGGATATGTAAATCTACAGAACCATCAAATTTGGTTGTGCTAACTTTTTTCACCAATGCAGCAGCATCTCCCAGCGTATAAAGCTTTGCCTTTTCTACTTTGTCTGCAATTGCTTTTCTTTTCTTAGTTACCTTCACTTCTAACTTATTTATCTATTCAATAATTAGGCTTTGGCCGGAGCTGCAGCCCAAGGTGCTTTACCACTTACCTTTAAACCCATACTTCTTGCTGTTCCGGCAACCATTTTCATTCCTGACTCTACCGTAAATGCATTTAAATCCGGCATTTTCAATTCTGCAATCTCTTTGATTTGATCCCAGCTAACGGAACCCACTTTTACCCTGTTAGGTTGCGCAGAGCCTGATTTCAACTTAGCTGCTTCTAAAAGCAATACTGCTGCCGGAGGAGTTTTAATAATAAATGTAAATGACTTATCCTTGAACACAGAGATAACTACCGGCAACACTTTGCCTTGTTGTTCTTGTGTTCTTGCATTAAACTGCTTACAGAAGTCCATAATATTCACCCCTTTAGCACCTAATGCCGGCCCCACCGGTGGTGCAGGATTCGCCATACCACCTTTAATCTGTAACTTTATATAATTTTCAATCTCTTTAGCCATGGCTATATTTTTTCAACTTGCATAAAATTTAACTCTACCGGTGTTCTTCTTCCAAAAATCTTTACGATCACCTTTAGCTTTTTCTTTTCCTCATCCAACTCTTCAACCGTACCGTTGAAATCGTTGAAAGGTCCATCAATTATTTTCACTGTTTCCCCTACCAAGAATGGTTCATTAACTACTGCTCCAACTTCTTGCATAGCATCTACCTTACCTAAAATTCTGTTCACTTCATTTTGCTTTACAGGAATCGGATTGTCTTTTCCTAGAAAATGAATAACATTAGTAGTACTATTAATTGTAGAGATGATCTCTCCACTAAATTTTGAAGCTACCGCTTCCACCAACATATAACCCGGATAGAAATTCTTCTCCTGGATCACCTTTTTCCCTCCTCTTAACTTATATACTTTTTCTTTAGGCACAAGAATCTGCGTAACAATATCACTCCAGTTGGATTTAGAAATTTCCATATCAAGATAATCCTTGATCTTATTTTCCTTACCACTCACTACGCGAAGTACGTACCAATTTTTATCGTCTGCTGCCATTCTTCCGTTTTCGCTCTAATTAAAAGTTAAATATTCTTGTAAAAGATATCGTTCAAAACAAATTTTGAAGCCATATCCATACCCCAAATAACCAACGCAATAATTAAAGATGCCACCATCACTACTATAGCGCTTGATTGTAATTCTTTCCATGTCGGCCAACTAACTTTGTTTACCAATTCGCCGTAAGACTCTTTACAATATGCTATTACTTTATTCATTCTTTTCCTATTGCACGGGCGGAAGGGATCGAACCTGCGACCTACGGTTTTGGAGACCGTTGCTCTACCAGCTGAGCTACACCCGTAAGACTAATGATGGCTAACAGATTTCTATTAGCCACCCTTACTCTTGTTATCAATCAATTATTACTTAATAATTTCAGTAACCTGACCTGCTCCTACGGTTCTTCCACCTTCTCTGATCGCAAACCTTAAACCTTTCTCCAAAGCTACAGGGTAGATCAATTTAACAGTGATAGAAACGTTATCACCAGGCATTACCATTTCAACGCCGTCCGGTAAAACTACCTCACCGGTACAGTCAGTTGTTCTTAAGTAAAACTGTGGTCTATATTTGTTAAAGAATGGAGTATGTCTTCCACCTTCTTCTTTACTCAATACGTACACTTCACATTTAAATTCAGTGTGAGGAGTAATTGATTTAGGCTTACAAATTACCATTCCTCTTTTGATATCATCTTTTTCGATACCTCTAAGAAGCAAACCAACGTTATCACCTGCTTCCCCTGTGTCTAAGATCTTTCTGAACATCTCAACACCTGTACAAGTTGTAGTCATTGATTTTTCTTGCAATCCTACAATTTCCAAAGGATCACCAGTGTTAACAACACCTCTTTCAATTCTTCCAGTTGCAACAGTACCTCTACCAGTAATAGAGAATACATCTTCTACCGGTAACAAGAAAGGCTTATCAACCGGTCTTGGAGGAACAGGAATGTAAGAATCTACTGCATCCATTAATTCCATGATCTTAGCTACTGCTTCCGGCTCACCATTTAAAGCGCCTAATGCAGAACCTGTAATGATTGGAGCATTGTCACCATCGAAATCGTAGAAGCTTAAAAGCTCTCTTACTTCCATTTCAACTAATTCCAATAATTCCGGATCGTCTACCAAATCAGCTTTGTTCAAGAAAACAACAACTGCAGGAACACCTACTTGTCTTGCTAATAGGATGTGCTCTCTTGTTTGAGGCATTGGTCCGTCAGTAGCAGCACATACTAAGATCGCTCCGTCCATTTGAGCAGCACCAGTTACCATGTTTTTTACGTAATCCGCGTGACCAGGACAATCTACGTGAGCATAGTGTCTGTTTTCTGTTTCGTATTCTACGTGAGCAGTATTAATAGTAATACCTCTTTCTTTTTCTTCAGGAGCAGCATCGATTGAAGCATAATCTTTCTTTTGTGCCCATCCTTTCTCAGCTAATACAGTTGTAATAGCTGCAGTAAGTGTAGTTTTACCGTGATCTACGTGTCCAATTGTTCCTACGTTTACGTGTGGTTTGTTCTTTATAAACTTTTCTTTAGCCATGATTTGAGCTGTTTTAATTTTGATTTACAAAAAAATGTTTCTAATATTAATTTTAGAATGATTAATTCAATAATTTATTCAATGCAAAGGAGAGCCAATGATGGGAATTGAACCC
>JAGQYH010000184.1 GCA_020436175.1 Bacteroidota bacterium | reverse complement strand
CTCACATCCTCACATCTGCACATCCTCACATCCGCAAACTACCTCTTCCTTCTCCATTCCGACATACTGTCCAAGTTGCCGATCTCTTTCACAAGAAAAGCATCGTGTCGCGTATCGTAGATGTAAGCTGCCATTAAAGCCGCAATTTTTTCATTTTCATCATCATGCAAAGAAGGTGTCCAATATTGATCCACGAATTTAGTGCTGAAGTTGCCTTTTATGAATGCAGGATGCTTCATCACGAATTTACCAAACGGTAGAGTAGTTTTTACGCCCTCAATCTTGTAGTGTTCAATAGCTGTAATCATTTTTTTAAGCGCCGCTTCACGGGTATTACCATGTACAATCAACTTGGCAATCATCGGGTCATAGTAAATAGGAATATCCATGTCTTCGGCATAACCATTATCCACTCTTACGCCATCACCTTCAGGCAATTGATAGGCAGTCAATTTGCCAATATCCGGTAAAAAGTTATTGCCGGGATCCTCTGCATAAACCCTCAATTCAATAGCATGACCTTTGATCGAAAGGTCTTCTTGCTTAAAAGAAATAGGTTTACCTTCTGCAATTCGTATCTGTTCTTTTACCAGATCTCTTCCGGAGATCATCTCAGTCACGGGATGCTCTACTTGTAATCGTGTGTTCATCTCCAGAAAGAAAAAATCGTTTTGCTCATCCATGATAAACTCCACTGTTCCTGCACCCACATAATTGCATGCTTTCGCCACATTGATGGCCGCTTCTCCCAATTGCTTCCTGATCTCCGGTGTAACAACCACCGAAGGAGCTTCTTCAATTACTTTCTGATGTCGTCTTTGAATAGAACATTCCCGTTCGAATAAATAAACAATATTGCCATGAGTATCACCCAATACCTGAATCTCAATATGTCGGGAAGTGGCAATATACCGTTCAATGAAGACAGAACCGTCACCGAACGCAGAGGTGGCTTCACTTACCGCTCTTTTCATTTGTCCTTCAAAATCCGCTTCCTTTTCAACAATACGCATGCCTTTACCACCGCCACCGGCCGAAGCTTTGATCAAAATGGGGAAACCGATTTCCTGAGCGATTTGCTTAGCTTTCGCAATATCGCTGATGGCCTCATCTGTTCCCGGCACTAAAGGCACATCGTAAGCGGCCACCGCTTTTTTAGCTGCCAATTTACTACCCATTACTTCCATCGATTCCGGCGAAGGACCGATAAAACGGATGCCGTTCTGCTCCACCTTTCTGGCAAAATCGGCATTTTCTGAAAGGAAACCATAGCCCGGATGAATACCGTCAACATTCAATGATTTAGCTACTTCAATGATCTTATCGCCATTCAAATAGGATTGAGAAGATGGAGCCGGACCGACACAAACGGCTTCATCCGCACATCTTACCGGTAAACCATTTCTGTCAGCTTCAGAATAAATGGCAACCGTTTTTATTCCCAAAGCTTTGGCAGATTGTATTACTCTAACCGCAATTTCGCCTCGGTTGGCAACAAGTATTTTTTTCATTGAACTTTGATTGAATGGCAAATATAACTTTTTAGTGGTTTAAGTTATTTTGATAGTTTCAATGTTATTAATATTCTGTCAATCCTAAAGAGTGGCTTTAAAACGATTAGGATTATATCTTCAAATTGTAGAATTTCGTAAAACGTGAATACACTGCAAAATATTTATCATCTTTTCAAAAAGGATGTTACCATTGAGTGGCGGCAAAAGTCAACGATTGCTTCCATGTTTGTGTATGTTATCTCAACGGTTTTTGTCATTTATCTATCTTTCAAGGGCGAGTTGGATGCTACCGTTTGGATGGCCATTTATTGGATTATTTTATTGTTTGTAGTGGTTAATCTAACCATAAGTGCCTTTACCGAGGAAGCAGGGCGGCAGTTTTATTACATTCGTTCTATTGCCTCAGCGGTTGAATTGATTGGTGCTAAGATGCTTTACAATGCCATCTACTTTGTGGTTTTATCGGGCCTCACTTTAGCCATATTGGCCTTGTTTTTTGGATTTCCTGTAGAGAACGGTAATCGGTTTTTATTGGTGGCAGGTTTAGGCTCTATTGGCTTGGCTAACATGTTTACACTACTAGCAGCTATTACGGCACGGATCAAAAATGTTGCTTTGATTGCCGTGTTGGGATTTCCGGTAGTCATTCCATTGATACTGATCTGTATTCGACTTTCAGGAAAAGCCATGGATAGTTTTTTTGCCGTCGGATTTGTAAAGGAAATTATGGTTTTAGTGTTGTTGAATGTCATCATCATTGCTATGTCGATGATATTATTTACGTATCTTTGGCGCGATTAAAAGACATCCTTTTTCGGATATAAATAACTAAATAAATGATCAAAGGCTGGTGGTGGAAATTTACAGGTGTTCTTCTTTTATTATACACCATTGTTTACGGCTTGGTGGCTGATGTTCCGCAACTCAATATATTAGAAGAATCTATTCGAAATTTATTTTTTCATGTGCCGATGTGGTTTGCCATGATGTTTATGATGATGATTTCACTAGTATATAGCATCATGTATTTAGCCAATAGTAGGGGAGAATCACAAGTCAATGAAGGACTTACTAAAAAGATAAGGTTGGATATTATTGCTTCGCAATGGGCAACGGTCGCTTTACTCTTTGGCTTTTTAGGCTTGTTGACCGGATCTGTTTGGGCAAGAACAACCTGGAGCGCATGGTGGGTTTTTCAAGAAGTAAAATTGAATGGTGCTGCTGCCGGAATTCTTGTATATGTTGCCTATTTTATTTTGCGAGGAGCTATTGAAGATGAAGAACAAAAAGCCAGAGTAGCTGCCGTTTATAATATTTTCGCTTTTGTCATGTACATGGTTTTGATCAATGTGATCCCTAGAATTGTTGACTCATCCTTGCATCCCGGCAATGGCGGTAACCCGGGTTTCAGTGCCTACGATTTGGATAGCCACTTGAGATTGATATTTTATCCTGCCGTGATCGGATGGATTTTATTGGCTGCCTGGATTGTTGATCTTAGGATCAGGGTCAAAAAGATGGAAATGAAAAACTTTTATAAATAGCTTGTCCTACGAATTGAAAAAAAATCTTAAGATGAAAAAAATATATTTGACATTTTTCTTGCTTAACTTTGTATTAACATTACCTTTACGCGCTCAAAATGCAGATGTAGGTGAATATTTGCTACGAGGTAATAAGCTGTATGCTGTAATTACTGTTTTGGTAATCATTTTTATCGGAATAGTGATCTTCTTGGTGAATATGGACCGTCGCATAAAGGCATTGGAGGAAATTTAACAAGCAAAAAATAATTTTATGTCAAATGACGGATTGAGTTTCTACCAGAATGTAGAACGTTATGTGGATGCAGCTGCTGCCCACACCAAAATTCCCAAAGGATTAATTGATCAGATTAAAGCATGTAATAGTGTTTTACAAGTTCGTTTTCCGGTTAAAATCGGAAATGAGTATCGGGTGATTGAAGCGTACAGAGTACAACACAGTCACCATAGGGTGCCAACCAAGGGCGGTATCCGGTACAGTAATTTGGTAAATCAGGATGAAGTAATGGCTTTGGCCTCTTTAATGACCTATAAATGTGCCATTGTAGATGTGCCGTTCGGAGGTGCTAAAGGAGGGATAAAAATTAACCCAAAGGAGTTGACTGAAATGCAGTTGCAGCGGATTACCCGACGATATACTGCAGAATTGATCAAAAAGAACTTTATTGGTGCGGCGATTGATGTTCCCGCACCGGATATGGGCACCGGCGCCAGAGAAATGTCGTGGATATTGGATACTTATTTGGCTTTTGAACCCGCCAATATTGATGCCTATGGTTGTGTGACCGGCAAACCGGTTTCTCAGAATGGTATCAGAGGAAGGGAAGAAGCTACCGGTAGAGGTGTGTTTTATGGCATCAGACAAGCTATGAGTCATAAAGAAGATATGAAAGCCATTGGTTTAACCCCGGGCGTAGAAGGTAAAACAGTGATCGTACAAGGTTTTGGTAATGTGGGTTTTCATTCTGCCAGAATTTTTGAAGAAGAAGGTGCCATCATTACCGGAATTTCCGAATGGGAAGGCGGTTTGTATAATCCGGATGGTATTGATATAATGGATTTAAAGAAATATCAAAAAGACAAAGGTACCATCAGGGAATATCCGCGAGCCCAATGGGTGGAAAAAGGTGCAGATCTATTGGAATATGAATGTGATATTTTAATTCCGGCAGCCGTTGAAAATGTGATCAATAAGGAAAATGCCCCCAGAATTAAGGCAAAGATCATCGGTGAGGCCGCTAATGGACCTATTACTCCCAATGGGGATGAGATTCTTTTGAAGAAAGGTATAATGATCATTCCCGATCTTTATCTCAATGCAGGCGGTGTGACAGTAAGTTATTTCGAATGGCTTAAAAACTTATCACACGTTCGTTTTGGGAGAATGGATAGAAGATTCACGGAATATTCTTACTCTAAAATTGTTGATTTGATAGAAGGAAGAACGGAAGGCAAGATCAATAAGGCAGAGCGGCATGAATTGACCAGAGGAGCCGATGAGATCGATTTGGTACGCAGTGGATTGGAAGACACCATGATCTATGCCTATGAAGATATTCGTAAAATCTGGAAACGAAATAAGAGCATTAAGGATTTGAGAACGGCAGCCTTTGTATTGGCATTAGGAAAAGTAAGTGATGCCTATATGGCCATGGGTATCTTCCCATGATCTATTTATCATTCATTACAATCCTAATACCTACAACGTAGGTGATGCAAGCAGATATCAGTAATGCGGCAAAGCCAATATTTTGAGTTGGGGTTAAAGGAGCATCCAATTTAAACATGATCAAGGAAATGATGATAGTAGGGATTACCCATGTGATCATAGGAAGTAAATATTTTATTTTCACAGGTCAGATTTTGATGAATTGTAAATGTAGATAAAAACTTTTATCGAACAGAAATTACTGTAACCCCGATCAATAGGGAAGGTTGTCTAACACATTTGAAGTTTTTTTATTTAGTTTAATCTATATATCAAATAAAGTTTTTATTTAATTTTGATCTATGGGTAACAAATACTCTTATCAACGAATATTTATACGAATCAAAAAAAACATTTATTATGAAAACGAATTTATTTTTAAGCCTAATTGCCCTTCTGTTTTTTGCATCCTGTTCTGATGATGCTGTAGTGCTTGGACCAAGCGATTTTAGCTATGCCAAAGCAACTTTCGA
>JAGQYH010000183.1 GCA_020436175.1 Bacteroidota bacterium | reverse complement strand
TTCTCGTATACAAGGCATTTTGTATAGTTGTTTCCCACTTCATGTATAGAATTCCAAAGTTTTGTAGAGAATTCATCTAAATCGGAGTCTTTTTCTCTTCCTTGAATTTTATAAAAAGATTCACCCCATTTTGCTCTTAAAATGTCATTTTGTGAAAATTTAAGATTGTCTCGTTTATCATTTGGAAATCGTAATTCATTTATCTCTTCCATTTCTTCCATTTCAAAGGCATCAATAGCAAAATTTAGATTTTGTCCCTCAACTAACCCAAATGATATTATACCTACAAACTCTCCATTTGCATTTATTAAAGGACTACCGCTATTACCATGCGAGATAGGTGCAGTAAACTGAATGATTTTTCCGTAATTCTTGTTGTATCGTATAGCAGAAATTACACCATCGGAAATACTATATTCCAAACCCATTGGATTTCCAATAGTAAAGACTGATTCACCATCTCTTAAAGACGCAGAACTTCTTCTTAGATAAGGGAATACTATATGTGTTGAGTTCTCTATTGAGAAAGCTATCAAGTCTTTTTTCTCACTCCAGTATTTGATATTCGTAACTACGTGTCTTTCACCCTTTGCAGTTTCTATTTCCGCCTTAAAAGCTCCTATAAATATATGATAGCAACTAACAACTACTCCCGTAGAATCAATGAAAAATCCAGTTCCAGATGCAAGAGGTTCCTCTTCTTGGTTATACGTTGTAATAGTTACAACTGATGGCTTACATTGAGGTATTAATGAAATCAAATCTAGAGATTGACTTAATAGATTAAATGAAGCATTAAAAATGCAAAAGAGGATTAAAGTTATATTTCTCATTTCTAGTTGATTTGAAGACATTATAAAACCAATTTACCAATTTCCCATCATAAGTATATTAATTAAATTTCTTCGTACTTTTTTAATTTTCTTTTAAATCTTGATGCCCAATTGCATAATTATATTTGAACAATTTTAATTGCAATTAGAGCTAAAACTATACAGTCAAACTAATGAATTGAGTTTACGATGATATCAGTTCATCTGTGGTTAAAGGATGAACTATTGATTTACATGTGGGGATCAATCCCATTTGTTGCTGGAAGAAAATGCCAATTTTCCTCCTCCGGTAAAGAATAGGGCTATTGCTCCAAAAAAGTAAAGACCCAGCAATTCTACTGCCCAGCCGCCGCTTTTAGACAGTTGGGTAATATCATCAGCATGAGCTAACAATGCCGCCACCACACAATTGATGGCAAAAACCAGTGCTGCCACACGTGTTCTATAACCCACGATCAAAAATATCGGCGCAGCAATCTCACCAATATAAACGCCGTAAGCCAAGAAGCCCGGCAAACCTTTATCCTGTAGCATACCTTCTATGCCAGTAACTCCTTTTAACTTGGCAATACCGTGCAACAACATTAGCACACCAACAGACAATCGCAAAATCAATAACCCAAAATCAGGACTTCTTCTCATATATGTTTCATTAAATTGACTTCAAAAATAATAAGATAATTTGAGAGGATGTTAGTTCATCTCAACACCATCAATCAAACTAAATTGGCTCTAAGATATTTTTTATCTATATAGAAAGTACCAAATGGAAGGATGGAAGCCACTAAAATTATCCCCAATTTTCTTTTTGACCATTTCATTTGATCCCCAATCACAATGGCCAGTATCACATACAGAATAAATAGAATTCCATGAGGCATACCCAATAATTCGACATACCTCGGCATATCATTCAAGTATTTAAGAGGGGTTGCGATCAATAATAGTAAAACATAGGAAATGCCTTCCAGTAAGGCTATAATTCTAAAAACAGGCAATAGTTTCATCGTAGGAATTTATCGCAAAGATAGAAGGTCATATTGTAATAGTTACCATGTTTACTTTAACCCACTTTTAATAAAACAAGAAACATAAATCGTCCAAAATCAACGACAAAAAAACATCTTCATATTTTAACAATCCAATAGTCTTTTATTAGGAAGCCTACAATAGTATATTTGTCAGTAATGAAAATCGACAACATGAACGACTTGATCAGAGCGATTTTATATAATGGTGTGGGAACCATGGTGATCGCCAAAGCCAAATTCAAAGAATTTATTGAAGAATTGATCCAGAATAATGCCTTAACACAAGAAGAAGGTCGCAGGGTCATCAACGAATATATTGTATTGGCTGAAAATAAGAAGGTGGAAATGGAAGACCTGATGAAGTCAACATTAGATAAGCTTTTACTGCAATTGAAGATGCCGCCAAGGAATGAACTGGAAATCAAACTCAATGATTTGGTAGCCGCTATCAAAAACAAAAATGTATTTCAATTCTTAAAAAAAGAAATGGATAATGCTCCTGTTGTAAAATAATTTGAAACAAATGCACTCATCAGATTGTTAGAACGAAACGATCAATCACGACTTATGACAAAACCAAGTGCTCAGTTACCCGCCATTAGTGAAGCAGAAATTGAATTCATTAATGTTTACGGAGCACGTGTTCACAACCTAAAAAATATTGATGTTCACATTCCTCGCAATCAATTGGTTGTCATCACCGGGTTGAGTGGAAGTGGAAAATCATCTTTGGCGTTCGACACCATTTATGCAGAAGGTCAGCGCCGATATATGGAAAGTTTTTCTGCTTACGCCCGGCAGTTTATGGGCGACATGGAAAGACCCGACGTGGATAAGATCACCGGCTTAAGTCCTGTCATATCCATTGAACAGAAAACAACCAATCGCAACCCAAGATCTACGGTAGGAACCACCACTGAGATTTACGATTTTCTCCGATTATTGTTTGCCCGAGCTTCGGATGCCTTCAGTTATAATACTGGAGAACAAATGGTAAAATTTTCAGAAGATCAGATTATTGATCATATTCTGGAACATTTTAATGGTAAAAAAGTAGCCATACTTTCTCCGGCTGTGCGTGGTCGTAAAGGGCATTACAGAGAATTGTTTGAACAAATCAGGAAACAAGGATTTTTGAAAGTTAGAGTGGATGGAGAAATTCTGGACATTACCAAAGGCATGATGGTGGACAGGTATAAGATCCACGATATTGATACCGTAGTAGACAGACTGATTGTTGACTTAAAGGATCTTCAAAGATTGAGAAAATCCATTGAAACCGCATTAAAAAGCGGCAATGGTTTGATCTTTATCCAAGATCTGGATAAAAAAAATGAAAAGGCCTACAGTAAAAATTTAATGTGTCCAACTACCGGTATTAGTTATGAAGAGCCTTCTCCTAACTCGTTCTCTTTTAATTCACCTTATGGTTCTTGTCCCGCTTGCAAAGGCTTAGGTAAAATCCATACAGTAGCGATGGATAAGATTATACCGGACAATAAAAAATCTATTAATGATGGCGGATTTGCTCCTTTGGGCGAAGTTCGAAACAATTACACTTTCAAGGTCATCAAAAAAATGGCAAAGGCCTATGATTTCAGCCTTTCTGAACCTATCGAAACATTGAAACCTGAAATAGTTGAGCTCATATTGGAAGGATCTAAAGGTGAACAATTCACTATTCAGGTAGATTATCAAGACAAGAAGCAAAGTTATAAGTTAGATTACGAAGGGATCGTACCGCAAATTTTGCGCAGCTATAACGATACTACCTCAGAAAAGATCAGGCGATGGGCAGAAGGATTTATGTCGAAAGTGACTTGCCCGGAATGCGATGGCTATCGACTGAAGAAAGAATCCCTTCATTTTAAAGTACTCGGTAAACATATCGGGGAAGTTACTCAACTAGACATTAAAGAGCTATTTGAATGGATCCCGAAATTATCGGAAGAATTAACAGACAGTAAAAAAACAATCGCTAAAGACATCATTAAAGAATTGATCGATCGTGTAGGATTTTTAATGAATGTAGGATTGAATTATTTGTCGTTAGACAGACCTACTCGAAGCCTGTCCGGTGGAGAATCTCAACGCATTAGATTGGCCACTCAGATCGGTTCACAATTACAAGGCATCACTTATATTCTGGATGAACCCAGTATTGGTTTGCATCAACGAGATAATCATCAATTGATCAACGCTTTGAAAGCCCTCACGGACATTGGCAATACCGTTTTGGTAGTAGAGCATGATATGGACATTATGATGGAAGCCGATTATCTGATCGATCTCGGTCCAGGTGCGGGAGAACATGGCGGCAAAATAGTGGCCGAAGCTCCTCCTGAAGAATTCATCACTTTGGATGCTACTACTGCTAAATATTTAGGAGGAAAGATCAACATCGACATCCCTAAAACGAGAAGAAAAGGTAATGGCCAGCACTTAACTTTAAAAGGTGCCACCGGAAACAATCTTCAAAAGGTTGACATTTCTATTCCTCTGGGAACCATAACATGCGTTACAGGAGTTTCGGGCAGTGGTAAATCTACCTTGATCAATGAAACCTTGTACAGGATATTGAATCAACATTTTTTCAGAGCAGTCAAAAATCCGAAGCCATATACAGCAATCAATGGCCTGGAGCACCTCGACAAAGTAATCGAGATCAACCAATCCCCTATTGGTCGTACACCCAGATCGAATCCTGCCACCTATATAGATGTGTTTAGTGACATCAGATCTTTGTTTGCCAACGTTCCGGAAGCAAAGATTAGAGGATATAAGATCGGTCGATTTTCATTTAATGTAAAAGGTGGAAGATGTGAAGAGTGTCAAGGTGGCGGTATGAAACTGATTGAAATGAACTTCTTGCCCAATGTGTATGTGGAATGTCCTAAATGCATGGGCAAAAGATACAATCGTGAAACACTTCAAATTCATTATAAAGGCAAAAGCATTACTGATGTTTTAGAAATGACGATTGAAGACGCTACCACATTTTTTGAAAATGTTCCTAAGATCCATCGAAAACTCAAAACATTGTCAGATGTCGGTTTGGGTTATATTCGTTTGGGGCAGCCCTCCACCACTATTTCAGGAGGAGAGGCACAAAGAGTAAAATTAGCGGCAGAACTTTCCAAAAAAGACACCGGCCAAACCATTTATATTTTGGACGAACCTACTACCGGACTTCATTTCGAAGACATACGAATTCTGTTAAAAGTATTGCAAAGATTGGTCAAAAAAGGAAATTCCATCATCTTCAGTGAGCACAACATGGATGTGATCAAGATTGCAGATCATATCATCGACTTGGGACCAGAAGGTGGAAAAGGTGGCGGGCAGATTGTTGCGACAGGCACACCGGAACAAGTTGCAAAGGCAAAGAACAGCTTTACCGGACAATTCCTAAAAAAGGAA
>JAGQYH010000182.1 GCA_020436175.1 Bacteroidota bacterium | reverse complement strand
TTAAAGCTCAAATGCAAGCGCAAGTTCAAGCTCAAATGCAAAATCCAACAATGGGTATTAACTACTAAATGGGTTAAGATAATTTGTGAGTTAACACTATATTTTTCAGCAATATTTAAAAAATACAAAACATTTGAAACGAAAACGAAAGCGAAAACATTCTATGCTAAGAAAGCTGATGGTGTATGGTGGCTACCTTTCAGTCATTTTAATAGTCCTCTTTATACTTTTTATTTTTGCCGTAAATCAAAATGTTTTTGGTCATTTATATAGTGAACAAGAATTAAGAGATTTCAAAAATGAAGTGGCATCCGTTATTTTATCGGAAGAAGGCAAACCGATAGGCAAAGTGTTTACGGAGAACAGAACCAATGTGAGTTTTGAAGAAATCCCAGAGCATTTAAAGGATGCGTTGGTTGCTACGGAAGATGCCAGGTATTTTAGTCATAGTGGCGTTGATACCAGAAGTTTATTAAGAGTCTTGTTCAAAACCGTTATTCTTCGACAGCGGAGTGCCGGTGGAGGCAGCACCCTCAATCAGCAGTTGTCTAAAAATATAATTGGAAGAAGCGGGCCGATGATCATCAACAAAACAAAAGAAGCATTGATGGGACAGCGACTCGAAAAAGTGTACAGCAAAGAAGATATTCTGACGCTGTATTTTAACACTGTTCCTTTCGGAGAGAATATATTTGGCATAGAAGCAGCGGCACAACGCTTCTTCAATAAAGAGGTCAAAGACTTGAATATTCAGGAATCAGCGGTGTTAGTTGGCTTGTTAAAAGCCAATACATATTACAATCCACGATTACATCCTGAAAACGCTATCAGTAGAAGAAATGTGGTGTTGGGACAAATGCAGCGATACAAATACATTGATAAAGCGGTGGCAGATTCTTTAATGCGTTTGACATTGGATTTGGATTATCTGAATTTGGATGCCCAAGGTCCGGCCAATTATTATCTGGTTCAAGTGAAGCGAGAAGCCCGATATATTTTTGAGCAAATTGAAAAGGAGACCGGAAAGGTTTATGATCTGAAAAGGGATGGTTTGATCGTTACCACAAGTTTAGATTTACAATTACAAAAGTATGCTTTAGCAGCCTATCACGAACATTTGAGCGTAATGCAAAAACGGTTGAGGAAACAGTATGCTTCAGAGCTTGGAAAGCAACAATTGCTATCTTTATCGGATAAGGAATTGGTTCGGTTGGGGCTAACTGATATGGCCGATCAAAAAAGGAATGTTTATGTTTTTGATTGGGACAGCAGTTATACGGATAATCTTTCGATCAGAGACAGTATTATACAATCCATGACGTTACTCCACGCCGGTTTTGTAGCATTGGATCCTGCTACCGGAGCCATTAAAGCCTATATCGGCGGGATAGATTTCAATACGCAACCGTATGATCAGAACACTACCAGAAGACAGTTGGCTTCTACCTTTAAGCCTATTCTATATTTGACTGCTTTAGAACAAGGAATGTCGCCGTGCGATTATTTAGAGAATGATTTCAATACACTGAAGGGCTATCCCGATTGGCAACCGGAGAATTATGATAAAACTACCGGAGGTTTTTACTCTATGTCAGGAGCACTTAAACGGTCAATGAACATTCCAACTGTTAACTTATTTACCAAAGTAAAATTTAAAGCTTTGGATGAATTGTGGCACCGACTTGGGTTCGCAGCACCCTTAAAGGAATATCCTTCTACTGCATTGGGGACTGGAGAAGCCAGCGTTTTTGAATTGGCTTTGGCCTATGCCGCTATTGCCAACGGTGGATATAAGTTGACGCCGAACGCTATTACTTCTATAAAAACAGCTTCGGGAGAAGTGATCTATGAGAATCAATATGATCAGGAAAGGCAAAGAGTGATCTCTGAACAAAACAGCCGGCTTATGACGGCAATGTTGGAAAAAGTTATTGATGAAGGTACCGGTACAAGTATGCGAAGCCGATTTGGGGTAGAAATGTCTTTGGCCGGCAAAACCGGTACGTCGCAAGATTATTCGGATGCGTGGTTCGTTGCCTTTAATCCTAAACTTATTATTGCCACACGAGTGGGAGCATCCTCTGCGGCTATTCATTTTAATACCGGAACGAATGGTGCGGGCAGCACTTTAGCTTTGCCTTTGACAGCTATCACCTTGAAGCAGGTGCAAGATAATCGCACCTTGAATAAAAAATATGCCGTTGGTCTGACTCCATTAAATTCTACATTATCAGCCTATATGAACTGCGAGGACTTTAAAGAAAGAGTGATCATTAAAAAGGATAGAAGTCCAGTGAAAAGAGAAATTCAACGGGAAAACAACAAAGATGATAGAAAGAAGAAAAAGAAAAAACGAAAGGGCTAATTGGATAAGGTAAGCCAAGTTTGCATTTTCTCATAAACCTCATCGGGGTGAAAAACCAAACAAAAATGTCCACCGCGAACCTTTTCATAAGGGGCATCCGGCGGCCTCACTACCGTATCATCTTTGGCATGAATATGTAGTGGTTGAGTGGAAGAAGGCGGTAAATCTTCCCCAAAACTTAGAATGGATAACTGTGCCATGGCTGTGTTGGAGAACGAATTGAAATTTTTGTGAATGGTGAGCATTTCTCTTTTTATCCGCTCATCTCTTGGTCTTTCTGCAATATATTTTCGCATCATCGACGTTTTCACTAAACCCGAACCGGTAACCAAGGTATTGAACAGCTTACTTTGCGACAATCTGATAATTTTATTAGGATCGGTGAAAGAACCAATCAAGCAGCTGTCATTGCCTTCTAAATGGCTGATTACATGACTAAAATACCCGCCCATCGAATGCCCTATCAGCTTATCTGTTGGTTGTATGCCATACGACCGGATAATGCCTTTGGCCAATTGAGTTGGCGTCGTATCCCAGATAGGTATTTTTTGCAAGATAGGTCGATAATCAACATCCACCAATTCATGATCTCTCAAAAAAGGTTTCAAATTTCTGAAGCATCTGTGATCTTCACCAAAGCCCGGAAGTAAATATAGTTTCTGTTTCAATTTGTTCTTTTGCTAATAGACTAAATGGCAAATGTAGCATAAACTAAACAGCAACACCCATTTTTTCAAAATAGGCTTGGTGTTCCTTGAAAAAATCTTCTGCTAGCTGATAGTTGTCATGATCGTCGGGATGAAAATCTTTCTTATAATAGTCCAAATACATTTTGCCGATGTTGTTAACACCTTCACTATTTAAGAAGGCTTTCCAGAACTCAAAGAAATCGGAAGGTATCTTTTTCCAGTCTTTTTCCTTATCGTTGGCGACAAAATACATTTGACCGCCGAACAGAAAAAACCACAACAAGACACTGGCGATAACCATTCCTGCAACACGGGTATTATAATCGCCTCCAACTTCTTGGTAAAGGTCGAAACAAACACTTTTGTGTTCTAATTCCTCAGCACAATGCCATTGCAACAGCAATTTTACATCGGGAGAAAGATCTCCAAAAGGATTGGATCGCAGACCGCCATCTCCCAAAAGAGCGGTGAAATGTTCAGCCGCTGTGGTGACCGATAAAGCCAATAATTCTGCTCTCTTTTTAGGCAACAATTTAAACAAACCGTTTTCAAGGTATTTGAAAGCAATAGTGTCATAGATTTTCGCTAATCGATAGGGTTTTAAACCCATTCCTTCCAAAATATTCCAAAACTTTTCATGTTCCTTATGATGCACACCTTCCTGACCGATAAACTTTTTTACCCTGTCCACCAATGTGGGGTTGTTCTTAATTTGATCTAGGTAGCGTTTGGCACTTCGAATAAAGAATTTTTCACCTTCCGGAAAAACGATATGCATCGCATTGATATAGTGCGTACCAAAAATATTATTGTTGGAGTAATACCGAATGATCTTTGAAACATCAAAATCAACTCTTCTCACTTTTATATTTTCTGTAGGAGCTGTCATCTTATTATAGGTTTAGGCTTGTACACCCATTTTTTCAAAATAGGATTGGTGTTCTTTGAAGAAGTTTTCTGCCAGAGCATAATTGTCATGTTCATCAGGATGGAAATCCTTTTTATAGTAATCAAAGTACATTTTGACCACACTTTTGATGGATTCACTGGTGCCTAAAGTAACACAGAACTCTAAGAAATCGGCCGGCATTTTTGTTAATTTGGCATCTTTGTCTGTGGCAATGAAATAGATTTGTCCGGCACCGATAAAGAACCAAAGCATTCCTGTAGCCATTACCATACCTGCCACTCTTGTCGGATAATCGCCACCTACTTTTTCATAAACATCAAAACATACGGCTTTGTGTTCTAATTCCTCTGCAGCATGCCATTTCAAAAGCATTTCAACATCCTTCGGAAGATCGTAAAAAGGACTCTTTCTCAGCAATCCGTCAGCCAACAGTGCGGTGAAATGTTCCAAGGCAGTGGTCATCGATAATGCAAACATGTTGCCTCGTTTTTCTCCAAGAAACTTGATGATGTTCTTTTCAATAAAATTATAGGCAGCATTGTTATAAAATTTAGCATAACCTCTTGCATCAATATCCATCTTCTCCAGAATATCCCAGAATTTTTCGTGTTCTTTATTGTGCACGCCTTCCTGACCGATAAACCTTTTTACTTTGGCAACCAAGGTTTTATCTTCTTGAATTTCTTTGAGGTAACGCTTCACACTTCTGATAAAGAATCGTTCTCCTTCGGGAAAAACAATATGTAGGGCATTGATGAAATGGCTGCCACAAATATTGCCATCTACATAATATTTGTTGATGTCTTGCACGTTAAAATCAACTTTTCTGACTTTGATATTTTCTGTTGCGATAGTCATAATTTTTATTTTTTAAGTTGAACTAATTTTTTGAGACCTTTCAGGTTTTTAAAACCTGAAAGGTCTTTTTCCGGACTTCCCCAAACCTACCAAGTTTTTTAAACCTAGCAGGTTTAGTAGATTACCATTTCCTTGTAGTCTTTGATCTTTGTTTTGGGTAATCCGGGTAATGGCGTATTGGTAAAACCCTCATGTCTTTTACTCAAACCTTCGGCCCGTTTTTCGATCACAGGCCAAATCATTTTTAACAATTTTAATTTTCTAAAAATCTCCGTAGGACTTTGAATATGTGTAGTTGGAATTTTTTGTCCCATTCTTTTAAAGACAAAGCCCATAGGAACAGATGTTTTTTCTTGCAATTGAATGACGCGGGCAATGTATTCGGCTCCCGGAGTGGCCAATGAACCTAATCCGCCACGAGGTTGAGTGGTACCGATGATATAGATACCTTTGTAATCATCGAACAACGCTCCGGCATAAGTTTGAGCAATCAAACCTTTGGCTCTTTGCAATTCTTTTGGTAAGAAAGGCCA
>JAGQYH010000181.1 GCA_020436175.1 Bacteroidota bacterium | reverse complement strand
TGACAGAAAACGGTGATCCAAGAGAAAATGCAATAGCTGAAAGAATAAATGGAATAGTAAAGCATGAATACTTGAAAGGATTAAAAGTGGGCAATAGCTACCAAGCCAAACAAGCATTAGAAAAAGCAGTAAGGCTTTACAACCAAGAAAGACCACATTTAAGCATAGGAATGTTAAAACCAGAACAACTACATCAACAACCTAATCTAAAAACAAAGAAATTATGGAAAAACTATTATTATGAAAAAAATGAATTGTAAACCTATTTTAGGACTAAATTTAAACTGTAAACCTATTGCAGGATTTAGTCAAAAACTGTAAACTTATTTTAGGACGTGACAAATACTATTGATCAAAAAACTTGAGCATTGAAATTGATAATTGCACATTGAAAATTTAAAAATCATAGATCATCAATCCTTGTTCGATGTTTATTTTGATTGACGACCAAGGAATGTCGAGTAGCGATTTGAGAATTGAAAGATTTGACTAAGTCTTTGGAGTAGTTTAAACTACAATTATATATTTAAGTGGAAGGACTTAAACTCTTTCTTTGTAATAAGAAAAACCTAGGCATTGAAATTGATAATTGCACATTGAAAATTTAAAACATCCGTTATATTTGGCAGAGATATGCAGCTAAGATCAAACAATTTGATAAAATCATATGGCGGACGAAAGGTCGTAAATGAGGTTTCCTTTGAGGTGAATCAAGGAGAGATCGTTGGATTATTGGGTCCGAATGGTGCAGGGAAAACGACATCCTTTTACATGATCGTTGGATTAATCCAACCCGATAAGGGAAAAGTTTATATCGATGAGGAAGAGATCACGAAAAAGGCTATGTATAAAAGAGCTAAGATGGGAATTGGCTATTTGCCGCAAGAAAATTCTGTTTTTAGGGATTTAAGTGTAGAAGATAATATCAAGGCCATTCTTGAGTTTAGTGATTATTCAAAAAAGGTACAAAAACTGAAATTAGAAGAATTGATTAATGAATTCGGTTTAGAACGCGTTCGCAAAAGTAAAGGAAAGGTTTTATCAGGGGGTGAACGACGTAGAACCGAAATTGCAAGAGCTTTGGCTGCGGAACCCAAATTCATACTTTTAGATGAACCATTTGCAGGGATTGATCCCATTGCTGTAGAAGATATTCAAGAAATCGTTGCCAAGTTAAAATATAAAAATATCGGCATTCTTATAACAGATCATAATGTTCAGGAAACGCTTTCCATCACCGATAGAGCTTACCTATTATTTGAGGGTAAAATTTTAAAGGCCGGTAATGCGGAAGAATTGGCAGCGGATGAAACAGTGCGTCGCGTTTATTTAGGAAAGAATTTTGAATTGAAGCGCAAACAACTGAAAGTAGATTGACAAATTTTTGATAAATTATAGCCATTAACTTTAATTTAAGCATTCAAAAAAACAACTGTTTTGAAGTTGTTAGGAAACATAGCTACAGAATACTTTAAGTTGCGCATCAATAAGATCGAAAAATACCTTATTGATCCCATTGGTGTACAAGAGAATTTGTTTTCGAATCTAATCCGAACAGCAGAAAAGACTGCATTTGGTCAACAATACGATTTTAAGTCGATCCAATCCATTCAAGAATTTCAAGACCGCTTGCCCGTGGTTACTTATGAAGCTTTTCAACCTTATTTGCAGCGTGTAATTGATGGTGAGCAAAACGTGGTTTGGCCAACGGAAATCAAATGGTTTGCCAAATCAAGCGGTACCACCAACGATAAAAGTAAATTCATTCCCGTAAGTAAAGAAGCGTTGGAAGAATGCTTATATCGTGGCCCGAGAGACTTAATGTGTGTGTATGCTCACAACAATCCTGATACCAAGCTTTTTACAGGTAAAAGTCTGGTATTGGTAGGGAGCCAAAAAACACATGAATCCAATAGTTCTATCCATTATGGTGATGTTTCGGCGGTGATGGCCATCAATCAACCTTTTGTCGCTTCCATATTTAAAGCCCCTAATTTATCCGTGGCATTAATGGAGGATTGGGAAGCCAAAATTGAACGGATTGCTGAGGAAACCATTCCTAAAAACATTACCAATATTGGTGGCGTGCCCACTTGGATGATCGTTTTGATCAAGCGAATTCTTGAGAAAACGGGTAAGGATACATTAAAAGAAGTATGGCCCAATTTGGAATTGTATATTCATGGTGGTGTAAGTTTTGAACCTTATCGGGCAACATTTAAAGAATTGATCGGTGATCCAAATTTGAATTATTACCAAACCTATAACGCCTCAGAAGGATTTTTTGCCTATCAGTATGAAAATGATGCTGATGATATGGTGCTAGCCCTAAACAATGGTATTTTTTATGAGTTTATTCCTGCCGGACAATTTGAAGAAGAGCATCCTAAAACTTGTTTACTAAGTGAAGTAGAAGTGGGAAAGAACTATGCCATGGTCATAACCACCAACTCGGGTTTGTGGCGATATAAGATCGGCGATACTGTAAAATTTACATCGGTCTTTCCATTTAAAATAAAAGTTTCGGGTCGTACGAAACATTTCATCAATGCATTTGGGGAAGAAGTAATTATTGATAATGCTAATTATGCCGTACAAAAGGCTTGTCAGGCCACAGGCGCTTATGTTAAAGAATATACGGTGGCTCCGGTTTATTTTGAAGGTAATGGAAAAGCCTCACATGAATGGTTAATCGAATTCGAGATCAGGCCGGCTAGTTGCGATGAATTTATGACTCAAATAGATGAAGCGTTAAAAGAAGTAAATTCCGACTATGAAGCCAAGCGAAAAAAAGATATGGCATTGACGAAACCCAAATTAACAATCGCAAAGGAAGGTGTGTTTTATAAGTGGCTAAAGCAAAAGGGTAAGTTAGGAGGACAGCACAAAGTGCCGAGATTGTCGAACGACAGAAATCACATGGAGGAGTTACTCCAAATAAATTTTTCAGCCAAAGGGTAACAAATTAAACTTATAAGTGATCTACTGCTGAACACAAAAAAAAAGTTTAATTATGAAAAATCTAAAATTATTATTTGCAGCTATTATGCTTATTTCTATGATGGCAACTTCTTGTTCAGATGATGAAGAAGTAGTTGTGGAGGAAGGTCAAACGGTTTATGAAGTTTCGGGCAGTTGGAATTGTTCTGTTGGTGAAGATTGTCAGGACGTTTATGAAATGGAATTTAAAGTTGGAACGCAGTTGTCAATTGTAGTTGACGGCATCACCGGGAATTCAGTAGTGAGATTAGCCATTTATGGGCCTAACAGTGCTTTGGGCGGAACCAATATTATTACCGGCAATTCAAAGGAAATAAATTGCAAAGGTCAGAATGAAACAGAAAGTGCATTTAATGTAAAGGTTTTGGATGGCGGCGTTCACAAAATCGCAGTCACACGAGATTGGGGAAGTAGTATGGGTGCTTCCGGAAACTATAAACTTTCCATCATTGCCAGCGAAAAGTTCAAAAACATTTCCCAAACGGTTGAGGATGTTAATTCATTGGCTTCCGGTGACCAGTGTTTGTAAATTCGATTACAAGAATTGAGAATTGGGTTATTAGCCCTGCAGTATAATATTGCAGGGCTAATTTTTTTTTCAATTAATCAATCAAATGATCAGCGACATCCATTTCGCCTGTTTTGGGATTGGGACCAAATTCATTGGTGCCTTCTTGACTATCCTGACAATAGAAAACCAGTAAAGCAATCCAACCGATAAAAATGGCAAAAATTAATAAAAGCCACCAACCGCTTCTACCAGTGTCATGCAATCTTCGAACGCTTACAGCAATACCGGGAATCAGCATAGCAAGGCTAAATAAACCACTTAGAATACCTACGTTTGAGAGACCGGATTGTAATCCTAATACAGAGTCTAATAGTTCTAGTACTAAGGAAATGACAAAATTGAAAAGAGCGAAATACCAAAATTCACTTCTTCTGGCTCGACCATTAAATTGAGCATATTTGTTTCTAACGACATCTAAAAAGTAATTCATAATTGTTTAGTTTGATTGGTTGATGAAGGAAGATAATCAAATTAAAGAACTTTGTTATGTATTATTCTGCTCAATTAGGAGCTAGAGCACTATACCCTGTGAGTTAAGCTTGCTTTTTGCCATGCTTTTTATTGAGCATAACGTTTTCCAATGTCCATTTGACCGTATGATGATAAGGCTCTCTTCTTTCTTTACAATCTTTTAGATGGCAAATACTGCAGGAAGTTTTTATACAGGGATCAATATGAATGAAAGACTCTAAATTGTTAGGTAGTTTCTCGTCGATCAACTTTTCAATGGTTTCTATCTCATCATGACCTTCTGCTACAGTATAATACCAGGGCAATGTTACATGGCAATCAATATGCACGGAATCTCCATATTTAATAATGCGAAGATTATGAACATCAATCCAGTTGTCTTGTCTCTTTTCTTCTAAATGCCCAACCACTTCTTCCAACAGGCTGAAATCAGCTTCATCCATAATCCCGCCAACCGATGTTCTAACGATCTTAACACCGGAATAGATGATGATGATACCAATGAAAATGGCAATGATGTTATCCAATGCACTCCATTTCGTAAGAATAATCAAACCCAATCCGATCAACATGCCAATGGTAGAATAGGCGTCGGTTTTTAAATGCTTTCCACTGGCGATCAAAGTCATGGAGTTATTGGCTTTGCCGATTTTAACAGCATAATATCCAATGAGTAAATTGATCATACCCGCGGCAGCAACAATTGCTAAACCAATGTCTAAGTTTTGTAATTCATCGGGATAGAATAAATTGTATATCGATTTAAAAAGAATACCGATTCCGGCCAAAGCAATTAAACCTCCTTCTAATCCCGCAGAAATAAATTCAATTTTTCCATGCCCGTAAGGATGGTCTTCATCCTTCGGTTTAGCGGCCAAATACAAACTGTATAATCCGAATATGCCGGTGGCAATGTTAACAATGCTTTCCAAGGCATCCGTAAGAATAATGTTGGAACTGGTAATATAAAATGCAATGAACTTGCCGCCCATTAAAGTGATGCCTACCAGAACGGTGAGCCACTGAAATCTTATTTTTTGGTTGGCAGACATGTTTCTAGATACTTGAATGGCCTAATGTACTTAAAATGCCTAAAGTTTGGTAACGCTGATGAGTTAAACTGTTTGATCTATTGTACCGACTGGTTTGAAAATCCATATAGTTAAAATCTTATTAAAAGCGGACAATTTAAACGTAATGGCATGATTTTGATACTAGCATATAGGTGTTGAATCACTCTTAAAAGCTGGTAGAAAATGAGCCATAAGAATAAATATTCATATCAACCGAACATGAAAATTTTTCGTTGGCGA
>JAGQYH010000180.1 GCA_020436175.1 Bacteroidota bacterium | reverse complement strand
CTCATTCCTGAGATTGAAACCAACTTAGCAGCTTTGAGTGATAAGTTAGGCGCTAAAAAACATAAAGATTCTATGATCGTTGTTGTATCCGAAGGTGATGATGCCGGAGATGCTTTCAAAATTTCAACCTATATTAGAGAAAAACATCCGGAGTACGATATCAGAGTAACGGTTTTAGGCCATGTACAGCGAGGTGGAAGTCCGACCTGTATGGACAGAATGTTAGCCTCTCGATTGGGGATTGAATCTGTGAATGCTTTGTTGCAAGGGAAACAAAATGTAATGATCGGCATCATCAACGACAAATTACATTTTACACCTTTTGACAGTGCTACCAAGCATCACACTAAGATCAAACCGTACCTGAAAGAAATGATGGATATTTTATCAATTTAACTGAACTTAATTAACCTATATGCAATCCATTTTAGTACCTACCGACTTATCTAACAGCTCTGTTGCGGCCATAAAATATGCCTTATATATCGCCAAGGAATTGAACTATAACATCCATATCATTCATGTAATTGACGTGCCTGATTTAGAGCGATTTGTGGTAGAAGAGGAAGTGAAGATCATGGGTCATCAAAAGATTTTAAGGAAACTAGGTGAATTTGTGCAAGAAAAGGCATTGACCGACAGCACTGATTTCAAGGACATCAACATTAGTTTTCACGTTGAAAGAGGTAATGCCACCTCGGAAATACTGAAACTCAGCCATTCTATACAACCTATTTTGATTATTATGGGTGCTTGTGGCAATGGTGCCAGCCAATGGGATAGTTTTTGGTTGGGCGGAACCACCAAACGAGTGGTGAAAAGAGCCAAAACGCCGGTGTTGGTCATACCCGAAAAAGCCAAATTTCAACCTATTCATAAAATTGTTTTTGCTTCTGATTTTATTTTGGAAGACCTGGAGATCATCAACAGTTTACTGACTTTTGCCAGACAATTTGAAGCCACAATTGAAGTAATTCATGTGAAAGACAGCGACGGTGAGGTAAATGAACCGGTCTTAAAATATTTGCGGTCAAAGTTCATACCACAGATCGAAAGCGGGATTTTATCTTTTAAATTGATAGAAGGCGATAATGTATCCGAAAGTTTGAATGAATATGTTGCCAATAACGGCATCAGTATGTTGGCCGTTTTAGATGAACGCGACTCGTTCATTACTCAATTATTTAATCTGAGTATTTCCTACAAAATTGCCAGTCACGCCAGTATTCCTACGCTAGTTTTTCAAGAAAATTAAGCTTTTAGGTATTCCTTAACCATAATTGGCACGATTTTGCATTTATTGTTTAAAAAAGCAATATGATGCGTTATTTACTTCCATTATCTGTATTGATAGCCATCTCTGTAAGCCTTACGGGCTGTTACAATGCGGTAGAATCCGCATTGTATAATGGCAATTATGAAAATGCTTTTGAATCTGCTTTGCAAAAGTTAAAAAATGAACGCAAGCGAGATGAGTATCTGGCCATTGCAGAAAAGGCATACAATAAGGTATTAAGCGAAGAAAAATACCGTATTGAACGATTAAAAAACAACGGAGATCCTTCTGATTGGGGACAGATATTTGATATTTATCTATCTATGGAACATCGACAAAATACCGCAGAGCCTTATTTGCCTTTGTATTACAACGATGGCCGAGAAGCCAATTTTCCGACATTTAACTACATCAACGTTATTGAAGAGGCTCGCCAAAATGCTGCGGAATATCATTACCAAACTGCCCAACAAATGCTGGCTCAACCCTACAAAGAAGCGGCTCGAGATGCCTATTATGAATTGGATAAGATCAATAGATATTACAATCAATACAAGGATAAAACCGCTTTGAAATATCAAGCCAAAGAAAAAGGCACCAATCATATTTTATTGGATTTTAAACAAGCTTATAATGTGGTGTTGCCGCCTAATTTTTTGGATGTCATCAGTGAATATAATTACGAAAGATATGTAGATGATTGGAGCAGATTATACCGAACCTGGACAGACACCTTTGAGTACGACATGGCTATTTTGGTGACCGTTGAGGGAGTAGATATTAGTCCGGAGCACGTGAAAGAAATTCATTTCCACGAAGAAAAAGAAGTACAAGACGGCACGCAACCTTTGGTGGATGCTGAGGGCAACTATGTAGTGGACAGTTTAGGTCACATCATTCAAGTGCCGAAATACAAGACGTTGTACTGCCATGTTACCGAATGGGAGCAAAACAAATCAGCCCGTATTTTTTCTTCCTTTGAAATTTATGACAACCGCTACCAGCAAAAGGTTGTCAATCATCGAATTGAGGACAATACCTATTTTTCTAATAATTATGCCAGTGCTAATGGTCATATTGAAATATTGGATAATGATCTTCGATACAAACTGAACAAAAGACCGCTCCCCTTTCCGAATAATTTTGAAATGATCATGCAAACATCGGAAAATCTAAAGCAACAAATTGCCCGAGCAATCAATCAGTATGATGATGTACTGGCCAGCTTGTAAAATGATATACAATCCGTAGCTTTGCCCGAGATAAATTGCAGAGCATTGGAAACCATAAGACAATATTTCCCTTACTTGACCGACCGACAGATCGAACAATTTGAGCAACTCGGTTCGTTGTACAAAGATTGGAACGAGAAAGTAAATTTGATCAGCCGTAAAGATCTTGATCATTTTTATGAACGCCATGTATTGCACAGTTTAGCCATTGCCAAAATTTACTCCTTTGAAAAGAAAGACAGCGTAATGGACTTAGGTTGCGGCGGCGGTTTTCCAGGCATTCCTCTGTCCATATTATTCCCCGAAACACAATTTTTAATGGTGGATTCCATTGGCAAAAAAATCAATGTGGTTAAGGATGTGATCAACCAATTAGGTCTTACTAATGCGGAAGCAAAATGGTCGAGAGCCGAAGAAGTAGAAGGTAATTTTGATATAGTGGTGACAAGAGCGGTAGCGCAGTTAGATAAGCTCTTTGGTTGGACGCGTAAAAAGACCAAGCATATCATTGCTTTAAAGGGAGGCGACCTTACCTATGAGATCAGCGCAGTGTCGAACATTAAAAAGCAATTGACCATACATCCCATTAAAGACATTTTTGAAGGAGAATTTTTTGAGACAAAAGTAGTTTTGGATATTAAACTGGCTTGATCGCTTTTTTGAGCTTCACATGTACTGATATCAGTAAAAAATACTGAAAAAACCATTGCTAACTTACTTAGCAAATGGATGCATTTTTATATATTCGATGAAAATGTATTATGTTATCAAAATTTAGATTGCTTCACATTATAGCGTTACTATCCCTTATCATCAGTTGTAATGATGAACCTGCTAAAATATTTTCATTAGATATTGTTTGTGCGGATGAAAGTGATTTTATGTGTATGCCGGAAGGTTTTTCAATTGAAAAAGTGATTGATAACCTTGCCTATCCAACTTCCTTAGCTTTTGCACCGGACAATTCCGATCGTCTATTTGTGAATGAATTACAAACCGGTGAAATCAAGATCTTACAAAATGATCAACTACTAACCGAGCCATTCGCTATTGTACCTGTTAGGTTTCCCGGCACAACCGTTGAGCAAGGGGAAGCCGGCTTAATCGGGTTAGCCTTTGATCCGGATTATGCCACCAATAAATATGTCTATGTTTCATACTCCACAGTTGCTGATGATACTGTGTTCAGCAGTATTGCAAGATTTACCGACATCAACAATAAAGGAGAAGATTTCACCATCATTATAGATAGTATTCCTTCCTCACCAAGCCACCAAATTCAAAGTATTGTTTTCGGGCCGGACGGTAAAATGTATGTTCCGATCGGTGATGCATTCTTGAGCGGAAATGCCCAAAATCTAAATACTTTAGCCGGAAGCATTCTAAGAATCAATAAGGATGGCAGCGTTCCAGATGACAACCCTTTTTCCGATTCTTACATTTATGCTTATGGCATTAGAAATACTTACGATCTGGCTTTTCTTCCCAACGGAGATCTGGTTACGGCTGAAAATGGCTCCAATATTAACGATGAGTTCAATGTAATTGAAGCCGGTAAAAACTATGGATGGCCGGAAGCATTGGGATATTCCAACAATCCTCTTTTTACCGATCCTGTTTTTGTTTGGGAAGAAGTAGTTGGCCCTACAGGAATGTGTTTGTATACCGGCGATCAATTTCCCGAGGTTTTTAACAACCAACTATTGCTGGTTTTATACGGTAAAACTTTTCAACCCGGATCGAGCATTAATGCCAAACGTATACAAATGGTTGACATCACCGGAAATGGGCAAAATTTAACCCCTAGTTTCATGGATATTGCTGTCTACAATAACGTGAATATTGGCAATCCCGTTGACCTTACCGTAAGTCCTACCGGATCGTTGTATTTCACTGATATTTTTCAAGGAGCAGTATATAAGATCAGTTATACCGGATTGTAATCACCTATACTTAGATGACCTTTTGTTGATGTAGGTATCAACTAAAAAAAGGCATGCAAAGAATCAATGTGAACATAGCATCTTCAACCATCCTCAAATGGTTTAGAAGACAAGGATTTACAAAGGTCGAATATGAAAATGGTAAAACTTATATTGCCCATTATTGGGAAGTGGGCTATACAAGTGTGAAGCTCGTGGAAAAACCGGGATTCGACACTTATTACAAAGAAGGTTTTGGAGGCGCAGTGATCGTATATGACGTTTCAATTCTCGATGGTGTTTTAGTATATGAATGCTACTGCCCTATTTGGCTGTCTGGTTTTTGGTTGATCAAATTGCGTTTCAGGAAGAATCCCATTGGAATATTCAAATATCTGAAAGAAGGCTTTGCCATTGAAGAACAATTCAGTTCTTTTCTGAAATCTGTGAGTAGTTAAACCATCAATAGTAATTATTATTCAGTACATTCAAAGTTGTAAGCAATTCCGATCAGCTATGAATGTCACCTTTAAAAATGCTATTCGTTACGGACTCTTTCCTACCGTTTTTACCGCTGCTATTGCCGGTGCTATCTTTGCCATGAAAACCGGCATAGATCCGGGTTATATCACCGCCACAGTAGCTGTATTAACCGTTATCATCGTCTATATTTTTGAGCGTATTTTACCGATGCACGACAATTGGTTAAAATCACACAACGATGTTAAGACGGATCTGCTGCACGGCACATTTTCCATGATACTGATCCCACAATTATTAGAAGCCCTTTTATTGACCGTGTTGTTGGGTGTGGCGGTTAAAATCGCTGCGGTGGTCGGATTTAGCATCTGGCCGACGCATTGGCCCATTGTCTTTCAATTGATCCTGGCCATGATTGTTTCACAATTCGGTGAATACTGGTGGCATCGTTTATCCCATGAAGT
>JAGQYH010000017.1 GCA_020436175.1 Bacteroidota bacterium | reverse complement strand
TGTTTTAAAGCATCTTTTTTAGTTCCTGAAGTTTTAATAAGGCTTCAACCGGTGTAGTAATTGGGATATCAATAGCATTTAAGTAGTCTTTGACTGCTTCCCATTTGGGGTCGTCCATTTCAAAAATACTGAGTTGGTAATCTTTCTTGGGCAGTTGTTTTAACTTCTTACCGGTATCTTCGCCTATGTGTTTTTCTTCTAATTCCGCCAATACTTCTTTGGCTCTTTCCACAATGGATTTTGGCATGCCCGCCATTTGTGCTACATGGATGCCGAAGCTGTGTTTGGTGCCTCCCTTTACTAACTTTCTAAGAAAGATGACTTTATTGCCCGACTCCTTGGTGGACACATGGAAATTTTGAATCCGCTCATGTTTGGCGGCCAATTCATTTAATTCGTGATAATGGGTGGCAAATAATGTTTTGGCTTTACCCATGGGATTATTGTGTAGAAACTCCACCAGCGACCACGCAATAGATATCCCGTCATAAGTACTGGTGCCACGACCGATCTCATCCAATAAAATCAAACTTCTGTCGGAAACATTATTCATAATGGTGGCTGTTTCGATCATTTCAACCATAAAGGTTGATTCACCTTGAGAAATATTATCACTGGCACCAACTCGGGTAAATATTTTATCGATAATGCCAATTTCTGCTTTTTGTGCCGGAACAAAAGATCCTATTTGCGCCATCAAAACAATTAAAGCAGTTTGTCTTAATAAGGCTGATTTACCTGCCATATTAGGACCGGTAATCACAATGATCTGTTGTTCAATATCATCCAAATAGACATTATTAGGAACATAGGCTTCTCCCGGAGGCAATTGTTGCTCTATCACAGGATGTCGCCCATCAGCAATATCCAAAACCAAAGAGTCATTCAAGATCGGTTTTCTATAGTTATTCTTTAAAGCATTGGTCGCGAATGATTGCAAACAATCTGTTTGGGCAATGATCTTGGCATTTCTTTGAAGCGCCGGAATATAAGCTTTAATGGCTTCCAACAAGTTGTCGTACAACTGCGCTTCCAGTACTGCAATTTTTTCTTCGGCCCCCATGATCTTCTGCTCATACTCTTTCAACTCAGGGGTAATGTACCGTTCGGCATTCACCAAGGTTTGTTTTCTGATCCAATCCTCAGGCACTTTGTCTTTATGACTGTTTCTCACTTCCAGGTAATAGCCGAAAACATTATTATAAGCGATCTTTAATGAGGAGATACCGGTTTCTTCAATTTCTTTGGCTTGCATTGCTGCCAGATAATCCTTGCCTTTGGTGGAGATATTTCTCAGTTCATCTAGTTCATTGGATACACCCTCAGCAATCACATTGCCTTTGGATAACAACATCGGCGCATTGGGTTGAATTTCTTTTGCTATTCGATGATGTAAATCTTCGCAGAGATCAATCGCTGACATGAGCTTTTGAAACCCTTTATGATCAATAGTTTTGGCTAAAGCTTTGATTGGAATAATATTATCCAATGAATACTTTAGCTGCATCACTTCCTTTGGATTGATCTTTTTTACGGCAATTTTTGATGCCAGTCTTTCCAGATCGTTGATGCCTTTAAGATGAATCTTAACGTCGTTGTGAATGGCATTATTCAATACAAAATATTCAACAATGGCCTGTCGGGCATTGATGTTGCTTAATTTTTTCAATGGTAACGCGATCCAGTTTCTCAACATTCGGCCACCCATCGAAGTCAAAGTGCTATCAATTACATTTAACAGCGAAATGCCGCCTTCATGAGGGCTGTGCAATAACTCAAGATTACGTAAAGTGAATCTATCAATCCAAACATAGTCATCAGACATAATTCTTTGAATTGTTCGGATATGATCATTTTGATTGTGCTCTGTGGTTGTAAGATAGTGTAATACAGCACCTGCAGCCATTTTGGCTAAATGCATTTCATCAATACCAAATCCTTTTAAAGTTTGAGTCTCAAAATGTTTGGTGAGTAATTCATCTGCAAAATCGAAGTTGTAGATCCAATCATCCAACGCAAAGGTGTAGAAATTCTGACCAAAATGCTCTTTAAACAGTTTTTGATTGTTCTTGGAAAAGATAACTTCTTTCGGCTGAAAGCTTTGGATGAGTTTATCGATATAATTGATACTTCCTTCCGCCACCAAAAACTCTCCGGTTGAAACATCCAAAAAGGCAATACCTGCCTCTCCCTTTTTAGTGAAATAAACCGATGCCAGATAGTTGTTGACATTATGATCCAGAATTTTGTCATTGATGGCAACACCGGGCGTCACCAACTCTGTAACACCTCTTTTGACTATATTCTTAGTGAGTTTTGGGTCTTCCAATTGCTCGCAAATCGCTACTCTATGACCGGCTTTTACCAATTTGGGCAAATAGGTATCGACTGCATGGTATGGAAACCCCGCCAATTCGATCTTTGAACTGCCATTAGCTCTGTTAGTTAGAACAATACCCAATACTTTGGAGGCTTTGATGGCATCCTCGCCGAAGGTTTCATAAAAATCGCCTACTCTGAATAACAATAAAGCATCAGGATATTTTAGTTTTATCTTGTTGAATTGCCCCATTAAAGGAGTCTCTTTCTTTGCTTTTGCCATTTTATTTTGTAGCCTGATTTTATTCGGGAGGTTGAAAATACTTGAAATTCCTATCTTGCGATGCTTCTTGGTTTAATAGTATTCCACAAATGAAAAAATTATCCCTACAAGAGTTGAATAGATTAAGTGTTGATGAGTTTAGATCAATCAAAAAGCATGATGTCTGTGTGGTTTTAGATAGTATCAGAAGCGCCAGCAATGTAGGTTCTGTATTTCGTACTTGTGATGCATTTTTAGTGGAGAAGCTCTATTTATGCGGATACACAGCCAAACCACCTCACAAGGAAATCCAAAAAACGGCAATCGGTGCAACGGAATCTATGGCTTGGACCTATTTTGAAGAAGTGACGGATTGCATTCAGTTATTACAACAAAAGGGTTACGTTATTTTAGCAATAGAACAGGCAGAAGGGGCAAAACAATTGGGTGAGTTTGAGTGGGAATCCACTAAAAAATATGCATTGGTTTTTGGAAATGAAGTGAGCGGCGTTAGTGATGCTGTTATGGAAATGATTGATGATTGTCTTGAAGTGCCGCAATGGGGCACCAAACATTCCTTGAATATTAGCGTTTGTACAGGCGTAGTGCTGTGGGATCTAGTAAGATCAATAACTACTAAGTGAGATGTATAGCACGCAGTGACGATAAATTATTCCTCACTGACATGATTAACTTGTCCTTTTAAGACGGCATCCACCCATTCATATAAATACATGCCTTCAACCGGCCGATTGTAGTACAATTCATTGGAAGCTAGTAAAGTATGAGAATTTCCGTCAATATAAAAGGTCGACCATTTATTGCCGTTCCTTAAGTTATCGTCCCTTAAATTGATCATGGCGTTTCTAAAAGTCGCTGCCGGGAGTTGTGTTTGGCCGGTACAAGTTTCTTGTCCGAAACCTAAGAAATAACGAATGGTTCCATCTTCCAAAGAACTCACAAAACCATAATTGTAATCCGGATATTTGGTAGCGGCGTATTGGTAAACATTGCCTAAGCCAAAATCGGGTAAACAGCAATATAAAAAGTCTGCCGGAATGGGAATGTCAAATATAAAATTGAAACCTAGTTGCAAACACAAAGGAAATGCATCAGCATCTTTAAAAATAGGACCGGAATCATTGATAACAGTGGTTTTTATACTCGGGAAGTATTTGATTAAGTCCAGCGCATTAATATAAACACCGTAACCACCGGCACTAAGTCCAAAAAATAAAATTTCATCTACTTCTTGCTCCAAGAAATAAGGTGCGATGAATTCCATCACCAAGTTAAAATTGATATTGCCAACGAATTTCTGCCTTTCATTGACGCCTAACGGTTTGCCATTTTCTGTTCTACCACTGTGTACATCTCCCGTGCAATAAGGGATAAATACAAAAGACCAATCCTTCACCGGGTTTTCTGTTCTAACAGCACTAAAAATACCGGGATCACCTAAGCCGGCTAAGTTTTCTGCATCTTGCTCGTTAAAACTTTTCGGATTAGAGGCACAAGTCGGAACGTTAAAGCAGGCTCCACCGCCATTGATATAGATCACTAGTTTTTTGGGATCGTTCATCCTTACAACAATACCGGTTTCTGAACCGTCTCTGCATTGCATGCCATCAATATCAAACCATTTCCAGGCTGCGGGTTGGTTTTCTAAGGCTTGTAATGGGTGAATAAAGGTCTCTTCTTGCTCATCGCTACAAGAAGAAAATAACAGCGACACGACCGCCATAAGCAGCAGTAGATTTCTAAAATGTAAGTTTTTCATCATTTTTAAAAATAATAAGATGATTTGATAGTCAGACCCACTTAAAATAATCTCGCTTTCTTTTTAAAGATTACTTAAAATATTGAATCGCAACTAAGTAAGGTGCACCACATTGATGCCTTTTTTGTAGTCGCGATCAAACAATTCCAACAAATGCTGGAAAACAAAAACATTGGATACCCAGTCGGTGTTTTTTACATTCACTACAACGATCTTTTGATCGGGCATTTGCTTGAAATATTCCATATACATGCGCTCTATCTTGTTCAAGTACGGCTTGGTGATCACTTGCTCATATGCTCTTCCCCGTTTTTTGATATTGTCTAACAAATGTTGCGCATCGGCATGTAAATAAAAGATAAGGTCAGGTTTGGGCAGCTTTTTGGAAATGAGATCGAATAGATGTCTGAATAATTGATGTTCTTCTCTCGACAAATTGATCTTAGCGAACAACAACGACTTGGTGAACATATAATCACTAACTACAAACTGATCGAAAATATGAGGCTCGCTTAAAACTTTATTCAATTGAGCATACCTTTCCAGCATGAATGACATTTCCAGTTGAAAGGCATAGCGTTCTTTATCTTCATAAAATTTCGCCAAATAAGGATTGTCTCTAAATTGTTCTTTGATGATCTTGCCACCATATTCTTTAGCCAACAGATTGGCCAATGTCGTTTTACCGGCACCGATGTTTCCCTCAATGGTTACATATTTATATTTCACCGGCAGTTCTTTTCGTCAGAAGGAAATATTTCAACCGGTAAGTCGTCCGGGCATTCATCTAATAAGGTTTGAATGTTTTTTCTGAAAACAGGATGGATAAGTTTCGGGGCAATTTCATTTAATGGCACTAGCACAAACCTTCTAAATTGTAATCTTGGATGCGGAATCGTTAAGTTGTTACTTAGTATGATCTCTTCACCATAAAACAAAATATCGATATCCAAAGTACGGGGTTGATAGTTGCCTTTGTCTTTTCTGCCCAAATATTGTTCAATCGCTCGGGTGGTTTGATGCAGATCTGCCGGACTAATGTCAGTACAAACTTCCAAAGCCATATTCAGATAGGCCTGCTGTTCCCGATCACCCCAGGCGGCGGTCTCATAAATAGAAGAGCGTTGACCGATCTCCAAATGTTCTGTCAATAAACGAATACATTCCTCTAAATAATACAGGCGATCACCAATGTTACTTCCCAATAATAAATAAGCTGTACTGCTCTTTTCCTTCATTCAATGACAATATTAGTGTTTATAGAACTATTATTGAATCTCATTATTTACACGTTGTGGATTTTAGTATAAGTTTTGACTAACATTTGTTATCATTTAAAATAATGCAATCTACTTATCTTTGCGGCTTCAATAATATAAACAATGAAAAATTTCTTTAAGATCGTTTTAGGATCGATGGTTGGTTTCGGATTACTACTGTTTATCGGTTTCCTTTTATTGATAGCATCAATTTCCAATGCCGGGAAAGCTGATAAGATTAAACTAGAGCCTAATAGTATTTTAAAAATTGAATTAGCTTCTGAGATTCCGGATAAAACAGTGGATAATCCCTTTGGCGATATTAATCCGATGGGGTTTAATGTTTCATCAGCCACCGGACTTTTTGAAATGATCGATATTATTGAACATGCCAAAAATGACGATAAGATAAAAGGTTTATATATTACTACGGATTTTGTTTCCGAGAGTTTTGCTTCATTAGACCAATTAAGAAGAATTCTAGCTGATTTTAAATCCTCGGGTAAGTTCATTTTGGCATACAACAAGTTTTCTACTCAAAAATCATATTTGATCTCTTCCGTGGCAGATGAATTGTATCTGCATCCTATGGGCATGTTCGAATTTGATGGCTTGTCTATTGAAACCATGTATTATAAAAAGCTATTCGATAAGTTAGATATTACTCCTATTCCTTTATATGCAGGTGATTTCAAAAGTGCCTCAGAACCTTACAGAGTAACTGAAATGAGCGACTCTAACAGAGTTCAATTACATGCATTATTAGAAGATTTGTATGATAATTATTTAACCACTATTAGTGAAGCTAGAGGTAAAACAAAAGAAGAACTAAAAGCTTTGGCTGATGAATTGGCCATTACCGATCCGAGTAAGGCTGTGGAATTTGGTTTGGTGGACAAATTAGGTTACGAAGATGAGGTATTCGATGCTTTGAGAACTAAAATGGGCTATGAAAAGGATAAGGAGTTGTCCTTTATTGCTTTGGATGATTATTCTACCACCTATAAATCAACCAATCATGCCAAAGAAAAAATAGCGGTTGTATATATGGAAGGAAATATCGTTTTTGGTAAAGGAAAGAGCGGTCAAATCGGAGATGAGTATATAGAAATTGTCCGAAAGTTGAGAAAAGACGATAAAGTAAAGGCTATTGTTTTGAGGGTAAACTCACCCGGTGGAGTTGCTTTTACTTCGGATCAAATCTGGAGAGAGTTGGCTTTAGCCAAAAAGGAAAAACCGTTGGTGGTGTCCATGGGAAATTATGCCGCCTCGGGTGGGTATTATTTATCCTGCATGGCAGATAAGATTTATGCAGAAAAGAATACCATTACCGGTTCAATTGGAGTAGTGGGTGTTCTCTTAAATGTTGAGAATTTTTTGGAAAATAAAATCGGAATTACATTTGATAGAGAGAAAACCAATCAATATGCTGATTTCGGCAACCTCAAGAGAGAGTGGAGCGACCGCGAAAAAGAAGTAGCACAATTGCAGATCAAGAATATCTATCATGATTTTAAAGAACGCGTAGCCGAAGGTAGAAATATGACCATGGAAAGAGTGGAGGAAATTGCTCAAGGAAGAGTTTGGACAGGTCAGGATGCCCTGCAAATAGGACTGGTTGACGAGATCGGTGATTTAAAACAGGCCATTGCTACCGCTGCAGAATTGGCTAATTTGGAGGAGTATAAGTTAAAAGAGTTCCCCGAGGAAAAGGACTTTTATGAGCAACTAAAGGAAATGATGTCGGTAAGAACAGACAAAGCTATTAGAAAAGAGTTAGGGGAGTTTTATGATACCTATCAAAAGTTTCAGGAAATACAAGAATGGTCGGGTATCCAAACCAGAATGCCTTTTGAAATGACGATCGAATAGTCCATTAGTTTTTGTCATCCGAGTGGTTTTTTTAATCCACTAATCGGCAGTGAACAAGTACAATGCAATTTTTAAATATCATTTCCGAACAGTTATTGGGAGAGGGCATAATCATCACTCCGCTCACCAAGGCGACCGCTGTTAGTGGCGGCTGTATCAATGATTGCTTTAAAATTGAAAATCAGCACCAAAGTTTCTTTGTCAAGATCAATAGTAATAAGGCTTATCCTAACATGTTTGCCGCAGAAGTAAAAGGACTTGACCTATTAAGAGAAAGCCAAACCATCCATATTCCGAAGGTGATAAAACATTTTGATATCAATCAAAATTCTTTTTTGGTGCTGGAATGGGTAGAAAAGGATGCTGTCACCAAGGAATATTGGAGTGATTTCGGAAACCAATTGGCCGGTTTGCATCAAATTTCATCCGATGATTTTGGTCTGCAACATGATAATTACATAGGTTCTTTAAGGCAATTGAATTCTTTTAGAAAGGATTGGCATGTTTTCTTCCTGGAAAACAGATTGATTCCTCAATTGGAATTAGGCATACAAAACGGCTGGACTTCTGGATCGATCTTCAAGCATGCAGAGCAAATGGCAAAAGTAGTTGAAGATGAGTTTCCCAAAGAACCACCGGCTTTGTTGCATGGCGACTTATGGAGTGGAAACTATTTGATCGGTCCCAAAGGCAATGTCTATTTGATTGATCCGGCTGTATATTTCGGTCATAGAGAAATGGAAATAGCATTCACCAAGATGTTTGGTGGATTCAGTTCGGAATTTTATGAGGCTTATCACGAGAAGTTTCCATTATCAGCAGATTTTCACAAAAGAATCAGTATTCATCAATTGTATCCAAACCTTGTACATGCTAATTTATTCGGGGGACATTACATCGCGGAGTGCGTGGAAATTCTAAGAAAATATTAGACCAAAAAAAAAGAACTGTTGATTTTCTCTTCTCAACAGTTCTCGAAACATAAAAACCCCTTTTTATAGTCGTAAATATACACCTTGCCGATATTAAACACAACTAATTGGATATTAATTCTATTAAATAATTAATAATCAATTTTGAAAATACAGAGAAGGCCAGCAAAGACGGAGTGAAGCCATGCCTCTTAATTTTGATTATTGCCACTGTTTTTTTATTGTCCAAATATTTTTTTTGTTATTTATCAATCGTGCAAAATATTGATTAATAAAAAGAGGATTATTGAAAAATAATATTTCAACAATCCTCAAGCCATAAAAACCCTTTTTGCAACTTAGAGACGAAGTTTTTATTCTTTGGTCACTTATTTCAGTATTGATTTTAAACATATATAAATTGATAATTTATATTTTATTTAATGTGATTCTATGTGGGTTTTTGGTTGGAAGTATTTCTTTCCTTCTTATTCTCAATTAATAACCTATTTACTTGTATGAAGCTATGGTTAATATTGTTGGTAATAATATGAAATTAATGAGTCAGATAAGTAGAAGTAAGTGTCATGTTTAAAAGAAACATATAAAAAAGGATCATTGAAATGTAGCATTCCAATGATCCAAATTGCATAAAAACCCCTTTTTATGCAATTTGGACGTAGTTGAACTACTACGGTCACGACTTAAGAACAAAATTAAAATATATTTTTATTTATAATTTGTATTTATCGAACAATTTGCTTAGTACAAAAAAGCTGTTGAAAATTCTCTTCTCAACAGCTTAACGAAACATAAAAACCCCTTTTTATACAACCATAGACGCTACATGCATTTGTTTGGTTGCAATTCGATTCTTAAAAAGACCGGATAAATTCCATATAGATTAATGATTTGGGTGATTAGATTTTCAAAATTTAATTCTTTTCGATTTTAAGAGAGAAATACATTAGCTTTGCACCCTAAGATGGAAGGCAGGATCATTCTTAGCACGGAATTACTTCAACTCACGCTCAAGCGCCTTTGTCATCAATTAATAGAAAATTACAACGACTTTTCAAACACCGTTATCATCGGATTACAGCCAAGAGGTATTTATTTGGCTGAAAAGATCGTGGAGTGTATTAAGAAGCAAACTAAAGTCACAGTAGAATATGGGAGGTTAGATATCACCTTTTACAGAGATGATTTTAGAACAAGAGAAAAGCCGATCCATGCTAGCACCACTTCTTTGGAAGTAAGTTTGGAAAACAAAAAAGTGTTGTTGGTAGATGATGTATTGTATACCGGTAGAACCATTAGAGCTGCTCTGGATGCTATGCTCAGTTTCGGACGACCACTGAATGTAGAGTTGTTAGTATTGATCGACAGGCGATTTAACAGAGAATTGCCCATCCAACCGGATTACTTTGGGAAGGTTGTAGATACGATCGACGGTGAAAAAGTGAAAGTCAAATGGCAATCGGAGGATGGAGAAGAAAATGTTTACTTAATTAAAGAAAAGCGCAAATGAGTAAATTAAGCAGCAAACATCTCTTGGGAATCGAACATCTCACTACGGAAGATATTCGAACTATTCTAAAGACTGCTGCTGATTTTAAAGAAGTGATCAATCGGCCGATCAAAAAGGTGCCAACTTTACGAGACATCACCATTGCCAATTTATTTTTCGAAAATTCTACCCGAACCAGAGTGTCTTTTGAATTGGCAGAAAAAAGATTATCTGCTGATGTCGTTAATTTTTCCAGTTCCAGTTCTTCCGTGAAAAAAGGAGAGACTTTATTGGATACGGTGAACAATATTTTGGCCATGAAGGTAGATATGGTGGTCATGCGGCATCCCAGCCCGGGAGCTCATGTTTTTTTAGCCAGACATATTGATGCCAACGTGATCAATGCCGGCGACGGAACGCATGAACATCCTACGCAAGCTTTGCTGGATGCTTATTCCATGCAAGAAAAAGTTGGCGATTTGAAAGGCAAGAATATACTAATAGTGGGAGATATCACCCATTCAAGAGTGGCTTTATCCAATATATTTTGTTTAAAGAAAATGGGAGCTAATGTAAAACTCTGCGGCCCACCTACATTGATTCCGAAATACATTGAAACATTAGGCGTAGAAGTGGAATACAACATCGACAAGGCCTTGGCTTGGTGCGATGTTGCCAATATTTTGAGGATTCAATTGGAGCGTCAAGACACTAAATATTTTCCGTCTCTAAGAGAGTATGCATTGGTTTTTGGCGTCAACAAAAAAAGGTTGGATAATCTAAAGAAAGAAATTGTGATTATGCATCCCGGACCAATGAACCGAGGAGTGGAAATTTCCAGTGATGTGGCAGATTCACAACATTCTATTATTCTGCAACAGGTAGAAAACGGAGTGGCTATTCGAATGGCAGTACTTTATTTGTTAGCCGGTAAAAAAGGATAAAACAACTACTTCATACTATCTCAGCAAAAGAAATGATCCGCTGGATTGAAAGTTACTGCCGTCAATCTTAACACCTGAAATAGTATAAGTGTAAACATCCATTGGAGATTTTTGTCCATTTTGTCTGCCATCCCAACCATAATTAAAATCAGATGTCACAAACATTTCTTGCCCCCAACGGTCAAACACATAAAGCGTATAACTGGCTATATTCTCATCCAAGGCATTAAAATAATCGTTGATGCCGTCATTGTTCGGCGAAAATGCTGAAGGAGCGTAAACATCACATTTTTCGGTCACCAATAACTCATCAGATTTAGTGCAGCTGCTGACACCACCGGTTACTGAAATTACTGGCGTCTCAATAGTAGCCGTAAAACTATCTGCACTACTGCCATCATGCCATAACAAATAATCCAGTTGAGCTACTATACTATCGGGAATGGTCAATACTTTTTCTTCATTTAAACACAAGGCCAAATCGTCTCCTAAAAAGAGATCGGGCACAAAGTAAGAGTGAATAGATTTCATCGTCGTGTCACTCGGACAATATTGTGCAAAAGCTATCAATTGAATATTGAACAGACCACTGTCTCTGAAAATATGGTCCGGTTCGTCATAAGCCACTAAACTTCCATCATCAAAATTCCATAAGTAACTTGAAATTGCTCCGGTCGATAAGTTGTCGAAAGAGGTGAATTTACCCACACAAATGTCATCATTACTGAAATCGGCAATAGGTTGCTCCATAACAGTCACGCTTTTTGTAATACTACTCATGCATCCAATGTCATTGGTAATCGTCAGTCCTATTGTATAATTTCCGGGTAGATCAAAATTGGTTATGAAAGGATTACTGCCGGAAGAAACAACGCCATCGATGGTCCAGCTATAAACCGAAACATTACTGTTGTCAATACTTACAAAACTGTATGGTTGATATTGACAGAGTGTATCAGTGGCAAAATTGGCTGTAACACTTTCAACTTTAATGGTGGTTTGAAAGGTGTCAATATTAGAACAGGCGATAGTGCTCGAAGCAATCAAGGTAATGGTATAAGATCCGGTGTCAACATAGGTGAAAGTAGGCGCTACTGAAGTTGTCGTATCACCATTTCCTGAATACCATATAAAATCAGTAGCATTCACTGAAACATTTGCCGGCATTACTGCAGTATTTTGACAGTATCTATTGTTGGGTAAGTTAAAGTTAGCTTCCACTACAGTTCGATCAAGAATGTTCACCGTTTGAGTGATTTGATCACTGCAGCCGGCAGCATTCACTACCGCTAATGTTATGTCCGCCGTTCCGGATTGAGTGAAAGCAAAGTTAAATTCAGATTGAGTGCCGGTTAAACCGGTGGAGGTTTGCCATTGATATGTATTGCCGATGGTTTGATCAATACTACTAACGGTATTATTTTCATTCGGGCAATAGTCATCTACAATAAAATCTGCATAGGCGGAATCACTTACAAAAATGCTTAATTGAAATGTGTCATTTAGATAGCAGTCGAGACTGTCCTGAACAATCAATCCAATGGTGATAAGTCCGGTATCACTGAACACCAAACTCGGTATAGGCTCAAAAGAAACCGTACTACCGTTGATACTCCACTGATAAGCATTGGCATCGGTAGATAAATTTCGAATCAAAATGGTGTCGCTCACGCAAAAAACGGAATTATCGACAGAGAAATTAGCGTTGGCTGCTGCGATCTCTTTTTGAATGAAAAAGTAGGAAACAGCAGTATCGCGGCTACAAGAATCGTACACCCAAACCGAATAGTTTCCTTGATCTTCGGCTGTGAGCCAATCAGATAAACTGTCTGTGCCGATAGATTGCCCTTGATCATTTGTCCATTGATAAACAAAATTGTTCGTTCCGCCGGTAATTTGAGCATCCAGTTGGACGGAATCTTCACAGCCGATTACTAATGTATCGGAAATGCCCAAAGAAATAGGTAAAGGATCATTGATCAATATTTCAAAAGTAAATCCTGCGCCACCGCAATTACCGGTTAGTATTTTTACTTCGATGTTTTCTTCGGGTTCGGTTATAAAGTCGAGCAAAATGTCAATTGGAAATCGGATGGTGTCAATGCCGGGTGGAAACTCAATAGTATCGATATGCCCGACATAATCTACATTTGGAGTAGCACTTCCTTCCCAACTCAAAGGCAAGTAAACAGTATTGGTGGTATCTGACGGTGGTCGGCTGAAAGTTAAGTTCAGGTGACAGCCTTCAGTGGCTTGATTGGAATTGGCATTAAATGCAGCTCCATCAAAATTGAGATTGATATTGGTAGAATTGAAACTATTGGCTTCCAGAAAAACCCCTGAATCAAATTGTCCGTCTAAAATATCGGCTATGGCGAGTTTAATATGATAGGTTTCACCACAAGTTACTGACGAGCGAGCTTCAAAAATTACGGTTCTTCCATTGTAAACTGTAGAACCACCGGCATTGCTAATGTAAAAATTGCTGTTACTTAAATTACAGGGAACAACAATGCCATCAATGCCCGGAGAGCCGCCATTGACATTATTAATAGACACCTCAGTATTGGTGCCAGGAATCAATGCAATGTTTTTTCCATTATTGGAGTAGGGACCGGAAATACCGGGACCGCTCAAAAAGAATCCGAAGCCATCGTTAAACTCAGAACATACGTAATCGGGGTATTCTTCAGAAGCAAAAACATATTTAAAGGAAACAGAATCGCCATTGGGAACAAAATCAAACTCAATAATGAAAGCATCTGTAATACTATTTCTGTTCACGCCTAGTAATCTTGCCAGATCACCGTCGCCACTGCCTAAGTTGATGATCTGATCTGCTGTTACAATAGCCGGTTGATTGATCTCACTGGCTCTACCGGAAGTCATATATAAACCTTCCGTAAATCCGTAATTGGCACTATTATCCGTAAACGCAGCAACTTGTAAGTTCTTGTTTCCCTGATAAGAAACATTGGAAATACTTACACCATCACTAACCAATACTTGTTCAATCAATTCTTGAACGGTAAGAGAGCCATCTAAAACGACTTGTGCTTTAAGTCCTACGAAAATGGTACAAAAGAATAAAATGACTAAAAATTGCTTCATCTCAACCGATCAAACAACAAAATTAATAAAACAGTTTGGCCGTAGTGATTTTAGAGCCAGTGTAAATGTTAGTTACTGAAGATTTAATGGATGAAAATTTAAACTGGCGTCGGTATTGGATTCGGCCGGCGCTAAAGGATTTATGAACCAAATGATATCGTCCTTAATCTGAAAAGATTCAACAGCCGCTTTTTCATCTGACAATTGTACAGCCGTAACTTCTAAACTAAAACTAGATTTTCCTCCGGCACCAAAAGAAAAGAAAGGAACCGGTGCTGCCCAGTTCTTGAAAAATAAATCGGTATCAAAAATAAGTTGGCCGCTATTGCTATTATATTGTGTAGGTTGAACGGCCAAGTTAAAAGTTTGCATGTGCGGATATTCAAACGATTGCCCGTTAAATCCACCAAAGCCCTTTTCTGTTTGAAATTGAAATCCCTTGATGCCTAGAAATGCATTGTCATAGCCGGCTTCCCCTTGGACCTCACTATTTCTTATAATATAGTCTGTCGGATAAATTTCCCCAACATGGCTATTATTATTAATGGGGCGTTGCCATTCATAAGCGTTTACAAGAGTTTTTGAAACGGAGTGGATTAAGCTATTGGAAGCTAGAATGACTTGAAAATTGGTAGTAACCAAATAGTCGAAGAAATCATTGCTGGCACCGGAGCTGCATTCCGGACTAGCGCAAGCGCCTCCAAGTGTAACTAGTACATCAAAACTTACTGTGGTTTGATCGGCTGTATTGGTCACCAAGGGCGATTGTGGTAGAATACTGAAATTAAATAACTTGTCTGCATCACCGTCTCCGACGAGTCCTTCACTTCCTGCCGGTCGGGCAAACATATCAAATCCGTTCAGTAATACAATAGCTTGAGGGTCATTCACCAAAGGAAAATCCAACTGCAAAGTAATTAGTTGAGAATCAATAGTTTCTTCTTCACCACTCAAAATAATCTCCTGACCGATGCTCTTAAAATAAATGTCTTGGTAAGTTTGCACGCTGGTTAAATATGAAATATAATCGCATTTATCCGGTCCGATACCGGAAGCAGCCGAGTGATAAGCATTGGCAGAGTATCCATTAGAATAGTCAACATCAGTTAACCAATCACCCATTCTGTTCACCCTGTGATTATACTCCCAGACATGGTGGAAACCTTGCCAAATGATGGCAGAACTGGTAGGGGCTACATCGTCTTTATGGCAAGCAGAAACGAACAGCATAGTTGCCAGCAACACAAGATTCCTGAATTTATGATTCAACATTGATTTACTATTTGTCGGCCATTAAATGTAGAGATTACATTTCATTTCCGGAAGAATTGGTGAGCAAACATAAATTTTATTGTCGAACAATATTTGATAATACTAATTTTGCAGCCAATGGAGCTAATTTTAAAAGGGATCGTTGCAGGCTTAGCCATTAGTATAATGGTGGGACCGATTTTCTTTGGATTGATCCAATTATCTGTTGAGAAAGGCGCAAGAGCAGGAATTGTGTTTGCTTGCGGAATTTGGCTCAGTGATCTGTTGTATGTTTTTGCAGTGCATAAGGGGTTTGGATTTATCGGTGAAGATCCAAAGTTTATTCTATTATTTGGTGTACTGGGTTCGTTGATTTTAATGGCATTTGGTGTAGGAATATATGTGAGCAATGTACGAAGACCGATGAATGATAGCATTGATGTTAGAAATGGAGCAGGTTATTTCTTTAAGGGCGTTTTGATCAATCTCTTTAATCCGGCAGTTTTGCTCATTTGGGTAGGCATATTTACAAATATCAGCACATTCGAGTCTCATAAACAATGGCACTTTGTAGTAGCCATGCTTTCGGTGGTGGCTTTAACAGATGTTATAAAGGCTGTTTTTGCCGCTCAAATAGGGCGTCAGTTAAATGAAGCAAGGCTAAAAATGATAAAGAACACTTCTGCCGTTACCATTGGCTTGTTTGGCCTTTTTTTATTTGTAAGAACGATTTTAAAAGTGGTTTAGCAGTAACGACCACAACCAAATGGTGGCAAAAGAGATAGGAATGCCGTAAGTCACCAAGGCATTACCCAGTTGATCGTTCAAGTTATATTTACTGGCAATAATGGAAGCAGTAATCATCGGCGGCATGGCACATTCAATAAAAGTGATGTCGTACAAAAGACCTTCTTTTTTCAACAGTACGAACAGCAAAAGACACAAAACGGTTGGAAATAATAGAAGTTTGTAAACCAAACCCGTCGTAAATGCTTTGTAATCAATATCTGTGACTAAGAGTTTGAATTGCATGCCTATTGAAAAAATGGCTAAAGGAACCATCAAACTGCCTAAAAAGTGCAGAATAGGTTGAATGGGATGTAAAGATTCACCGTTAATAAACAAAGCAACCATAAAAACCACGAAAGGCGGGAATTTTATAAGTCTGAGTAATATTTGTTTTAGATCAATTTTTCCCACTCCGAATGAACTGGCCCAAACTACACCAACAGTAGAAAGGATAACGAAAGAACTTTGATCTACCAAGATGGCATACAACATATTCTCTTTGCCATACATCGTTTCGATAATAGGAAAACCTATAAACGAAGTATTTCCTAAACCACAAACCAACACCAGGCAGGCATAAGTGTTCATACTCCAGTTAAAGATATGTTTCCATAGATAGAAAAAAGGAATCGCCAAAGCAAAAACCAACCAGGCTGAGAGAATAGGAAAGGCTACTTCAGTACTAAATGTAAGGTTGGGTATATTTAACAAGGTAATTGCCGGTAATGGCAAAAAGATGATAAAAGTATTGATCTTTTGATAGAGATCCTTAGGAACGCCCTGAACAAATTTTAGAAGGTAACCGGCGATAAAAAGTAAGGCTAATATAATGGGAGAGGAAATGGACAATTATTTTTTCGGGCAAATATAAGAAGGGAATTGACTAATATAAGCTTCCTCATTTAATTAGAAGCAGGTGTTTGATGGATTAAATTCTAAATGCAATTCTTAATTAGCTTAAAATTTAGTAGCATTATACAATGGATTTGGTAGGTAAATTAATGATGACATTACTTTTTTGCTGCTTTTTATGTGGAGGAGCGAAAGCACAGAACGATGCTCATTATAGTGCCACGCAATTCGGATTAAAGGGTATGCTGATGAGTGGTGTATTGGTAGCCGGAGATGATGATGGAAGTATGACCTATTATAATCCGGCAGCAATAGGTTATGTAAGGGCAAAGGCATTGGATGTTTCTCTCTTGGTTCCAAATTTTCAAGTAACTCAGTTGAAGGATGCTTTTGGCAAAGCAACCAATGATAGTGAGTTCGACTTTCAAATGATCCCAAACGTATTGGCCTTTAAATTGTCTTTGATCAATAATCCCAGAGTGGGAATGGGTGGCGTGGTTCTGTATAAAAACAACTACGAGAATTACCTGCAATTTCAATCTGCCACTCCATTGGGAGACCAACTATTGGAAAGTGATATACATTACCGAAGCCGAAAGAGAGAAGTTTGGATAGGCGTGGGTATCAGTTATGATCTAAATGATCATTTCAGCATTGGCTTAACGCAGTTCATCACTTTTAGAAGAAGCATATATAGTTATCAGTTTTCTCAGTCCATTATTAGTGAATCCGGCAGTACTGCCATAATTGGATTGTTGGATGATCAATTCAATATAGACTTAAAGGCACATTTTGGACTGTTGAATAAGTTGGGTTTGAGTTATAAAGGCAACAAGGCCGATGTTGGCATTACCCTAACTACACCCACTTATGGATATCCGCTTCGAAACGGCGATTATCAGTACAAAAGCTTCCTGAAAATGGCTGAAGATGAACCTTTAACAGGACAAGCATACACCAGAGAAAAGCAGAAAATAACACTTAAAACGCCGTATTCAATTGCTTTGGGATGGACATTTAAACTGAAGAACCATTCTACCATTAATTTTTTGACAGAATACTTTGGCAAGATCAATCCCTATGATATTGTTTATAAAAATGAGACAGCAGATACCTTTCGGGTGAGAGAAGCTGCTAAACAAGTGATTAATGTAGCCATGGCCTGGCAAATTCAATTGAATGATAATTTTTACTATTTGGGCGGTTTTAGGACAGACTTTAACTATAGTCGATCCGTCAATAACAGTTCTCAAAGGATAAATACTTCAACCTATAATATTTATCACGTGAGTAATGGATTTATTTTTTGGCTAAAGAACAATAAGTTCACCATAGGTTTGGATTATGGTTTTTCATTTGATCGCATTGACCAACAGACCGATGT
>JAGQYH010000179.1 GCA_020436175.1 Bacteroidota bacterium | reverse complement strand
CAATTGAAAATCAACACAAGTTACTTTTTGTATCGGCAAGTAAGCACCATAAATTTCTATCGGTTACAGAGCCTTATTCGCAGATAAAAATTGCCCGTTCGTCTATTCCTTTTTTAATTAAAGCAGCAATAAATCACTTTTGAGGTGTACAATCAAAAACATCTTAAAATGAGAATATTTTTTGTAACGACACTTTTACTGATTGCTTCAATTGGTTCTGCACAGGAAACGACGATTGAAAATAACGAAACTGTTCCTACAGTTTGGACATTGCAAGATTGTATCAATTATGCTATCCAGCATAATATAACGGTAAAACGCGCCAGCCTTAACAAATCTATTGCCTCGCTGAGCTACAACCAAGCCAAAGCCAATAAATTGCCAAGTGTTTCAAGCAGCTTCGGGCAGACTTTCTCTAATGGAAATACTATTGACCCAATTACCGGCGATTATGTTTCAGACCAAATTTATTCTACTAACCTGGGTTTAAACAGCTCAGTTACCTTGTTTCAAGGAAGCCAACTAAAAAACCAGATAATACAAAGTGGTCTAATGGTAGAGCAAAGTGCTTTTTTGGTAGAGGAAGCACAAAATAACATTGCAGTAAGTATTCTTGAAACTTATTTACAAGCATTGTATAGCAAGGAAAGTGTTACAATTGCTGAGAATAATTTAAAGGCTTCAGAAGCAGAAGTAGAGAGAGCAAAATCAAGATTAGATGCCGGAACAGTAGCGCTTAATGAATATACCGAAGCAAAAGCTCAAGCCGCTACCAATAGATACAATATTGTAGCCGCTCAAAACAACTACGAAGCTTATCTGTTTAATCTAAAACAATTACTTGAGTTAGATCCGTCTACTTCATTAGAATTGCAGGAAGTTGATGCAGATATCGAAACACAGTTTACGGCAGGCAATAAGTTTGATGCTTATCAAAACGCAATAAGCACATTGCCTGAAATTGCTGCATCGGATTTAAACATCTCCATTATTGAAAAGGACTTGGCTATTGCCAAAGGAGGATATTGGCCCAGCATTTCGCTTTCCGGAAGTTTGGGGACAGGATATACTACAGTAAGTGATTTAAGAGTTGGTGAGCAGTTAAATGTAAACTTTAATCAAAAAATCGGACTTTCTGTTAACATTCCGATTTTCAGTAAAAAGCAGAATAAAACAGCTGTTGAAACATCGAAAGTAAACATTGAAATAGCTCTACTTGAAAGGCAAACCGCCGAAAAAGAGGTATATCAAAAAATAGAAACAGCATGGCAAAATGTTGTTGCATCCAATGAACAAATTACAGCATCAAATGAGGCCTTGGAAGCTGCCACAGAATCCTATCGATTGGCGAAGAAAAAATACGAGTTGGGAGCATTAAGTACAACCGATTTAGTAATTAGTCAGAACACCTATACCAATGCACAACAAAATTATATACAAGCTAAGTACCTCAATATTTTATACAACCAATTGCTACAATTTTATCAAGGAAATGAAATAAAACTTTAATCAAAATGAAGACTAAGAAATACATAATTATCGGGTTTGTTTTGCTCGCCATAGCGGCCATAGGCTATTACTATTTTCAAAACAATGATGAAAGCGCCTTAATTGAAGTGCAAACTGTTGCCGTAAAAAATGGAAGTGTGGTTACCGCAGTAACAGCAACAGGAACTATTGAACCTATCACACAAGTTGAAGTGGGCACTCAAGTTTCCGGTGTTATTGAAAAGATTTACGTGGATTATAATAGTGAAGTGAAAGCCGGACAGTTGATTGCCGAGTTGGATAAAACGAACTTACGTGCTAGAAAATCGCAAGCACAAGCATCTTATGATAATGCCGTAAGTCAGCGTAATTATTTACAAACCGTTTACGATAGACAGAAATCCCTATATGAGAATCAAGTTGTGAGTAGAGCTGATTTTGACGATGCGGCTTACAATCTGGAAGTGGCGAAAAACACGGTTATTCAACGTTATTCTGATTTGCAAGAAACCATTACCAATTTAGAGTATGCGAACATTTATGCTCCAATTGATGGGGTTGTGCTTTCAAGAAGTATTGATGAAGGACAAACGGTTGCAGCAAGTTATAGCACGCCAACATTGTTTACCATCGCGCAAGATTTGCGAGAGATGCAAGTAGAAGCGGATGTTGATGAAGCCGATATTGGCAATGTAAAAGAAGGACAGCGCGTAAGTTTTACAGTAGATGCCTATTTAGGAAAGACTTTTGATGGAGAAGTTACCCAAGTTAGACTAGATCCAACGGTTACATCAAACGTAGTAACCTATACAGTAGTAATTAAAGCAGACAACCCTGATTTGCAGCTAAAACCGGGCTTAACGGCAACCATCTCAATTTATACCTTAGAACTAAATGATGTGTTAACCACTGAGGCCAAAGCCATTAATTTTAAACCGACTATGCCAATAGTAGAAGAGTATTATGCTCAGCAAAACCTTACTATGGAACGCCCGGATAAACCAGAAGAAGGTCAACATGAAGAGGCTGAAAATGGATCGGTGGTTTGGTTATATGGTAAAGATGGTTCTATTAAGCCAACGACAGTAGAACTTGGTGCAAGCGATGGAGTAAATGTTGAAATCAAAAATGGCTTAAAAGAAGGCGATCAGTTAGTGTACAATCTTAAAACAGAAACGAAAGTAAGTTCCCCAAATGGCGCAGACAACCAAAGTCCGTTTATGCCAAAACCTCCCGGAAAAAAGTAAATACTAAAGAAATGAGTAAGGATATTATCAAAATTCAAGACTTAAAAAGAGATTTTAAAATGGGCAGTGAAGTAGTTCATGCACTAAAGGGAGTCTCATGTACGATACAAGAAGGCGAATTTGTAACCATAATGGGTTCAAGTGGATCCGGGAAAAGTACTTTGCTGAATATCTTAGGCTGTTTAGACCAACCAACATCGGGTATTTATGAAATTGATGGCGTTAGGGTAAAAGGGCTTTCAAGAAATGAGTTGGCAAAAATTAGAAATGAAAAAATTGGGTTTATTTTTCAATCCTATAATCTTCTTGCAAGGACAACGGCGCTGGAAAATGTGGAGTTACCATTGTTGTATAACAGTAAAATCTCAACACAAGAACGAAGAAAAAGATCGAAAGAAGCATTAGAGAAAGTTGGATTGGCCGACCGATTAGATCATACACCGGCACAACTTTCCGGCGGACAGCAGCAGCGCGTTGCTATTGCACGTTCATTGGTAAACAACCCGGTAATGATTTTAGCTGATGAAGCTACCGGCAACTTAGATACCAAAACATCTTATGAGATAATGTCTTTGTTTCAAGAATTAAATCGGCAAGGCATAACCATAACTTTTGTTACGCACGAACCGGATATTGCCACTTTCAGCAGCAGAACCATCATATTAAAAGATGGAAACATAATTAAAGACGACAAGAACAAGAATGTGCAGTGGGCAGCAGCAGAACTTTCTAAGTTACCTATTGAAGATTAACAGATATGAGAATTTTAAATTTATTGAAAATAGCATTTAAGGCCATTGTTTTAAACAAAATGAGAAGCCTGTTAACCATGTTAGGAATCATTATTGGTGTTGCTTCTGTAATTGCTATGTTGGCCATTGGGGAAGGCTCTAAGGAAAGTATAAGAGATGAAATTTCCAGCATGGGCTCAAACATGATAACCATTCGACCCGGAGACGACATGCGCGGAGGTGTGCGTCAAGCAGGTAGCGCAATGGAAACATTAACTTTAGAAGACTTTCAAGCGATAAAAGAACATGCAACGTTTATAAGTTATGTGTCGCCAGTTGTTAATGGTAGTGGACAAATAATTAATGGTTCCAACAATTGGCCATCATCTATTTATGGTGTAAATCCGGAATATTTAAACATTAAAATAGTGGGATTACAAAGCGGCAGTATGTTTACCGATGCCGAAGTAAAAACCGCAGCTAAAGTGGCCGTTATCGGGCAAACCGTTGTTGAAAATGTCTTTCCGGACATCGACAATCCAGTAGGGCAAATGATTCGCTTTAACAATATACCTTTTAAGGTAATTGGTGTGTTAGAAGAAAAAGGAGAAAATACATTTGGACAAGACCAAGATGATGTCGTTTTGGCGCCTTACACAACAGTTCAAAAAAGGATTTTAGCAATTGATCATCTAAATCAGATCATGGCTTCGGCAGTTAGTGAAGAAGATGCACCGAAAGCAGTAACAGAGGTATCAGAAATTTTGAGAGCACAACATAATTTATTGGCTGATCAGCAAGATGATTTTAATGTTCGATCAATGGAAGAACTTATTTCTACCTTTAGCTCAACAAGCGAAATGCTAACCATTCTTTTAGTGGCGGTGGCAGGCATTTCTTTGTTTATTGGCGGTATTGGTATAATGAATATCATGTATGTTTCAGTAAAAGAAAGAACTAAAGAAATTGGCTTAAGAATGGCCGTTGGCGGCAAAGGCTCTGATATTTTAATGCAATTTTTGATAGAAGCTATCTTAATTAGTATAACTGGAGGTATTATAGGTGTGGCATTAGGGATTGGTTCTACTATATTTATTGAAAAATTCTTACAATGGCCTACAAGCATTGCAGTTTATTCTATTATTGTTTCATTTGCCGTTTGTGCCATTACAGGTATATTCTTTGGATGGTATCCGGCAAGAAAGGCAGCGGCTTTAGACCCGATTACAGCTTTACGATATGAGTAATTTAAACCTAAAAATAAGCAAGGTAAACAAGTATGTTTTTCATGCCATGATATGGTTGGTGCTTTTTTGTTTGCCCTACCTCCTCTCTTTCGGTCAAGAACAAATTTTTAAAAATGTTGTCAGACACAATTGGATTCCTCTCTTCATTTATGTTATTCTTTTTTATTTGAACTATTTGTTATTGGTAGATAAGTTCTTGTTTTCTAAAAAAACGGGACAATTTGTTTTCATAAATGTCACCGTTATTGCGTTGTTTATTTTTCTGAGACATCAAATTAATACACAACTGTTTGATATGAAAATTCCGGAAGGTGTAAAAACCGGTCCGCCTTTTAAGTTGATCATTTACTTCCAAACGCTATCATCTATGGTGCCCATAATGTTTTCTATTGCAATAAAAACAACTGAGCGTTGGGTGAAAGCAGAAACAGAAAGAAAAGAGGCGGTAAATGTTCAGCTTCAATCAGAATTGCAGTTCTTAAGTTATCAGTTGCAACCTCATTTTTTCTTCAACTCACTTAATAATATTTATTCTTTGGTTGATATTTCTCCGGAAAAAGCCAAATCAACGATTCATAGCTTAAGTAAATTGATGCGCTATCTCCTTTATGAAACCAACATGGAAAAAGTTCCTCTAGGTAAAGAGATAGAGTTTATGAATAAATTTATTGA
>JAGQYH010000178.1 GCA_020436175.1 Bacteroidota bacterium | reverse complement strand
AAGCGACTGTGGCGCGAAACCAGAATTGCACTTTTTCAACAAGCCACGGATACCAGGAGAAGTTCTGCCTATTTAAGAGAGCAGGAATCACGAGTGCTTTTCGGTAACGATTGGATCTACGATTCGGTGGTAGATTTATTTAAGGAAGATGCCGCTAGGCACAGAGTGTTGATCGCTTCGGAAATTGAAGAAGACTCTCTGGCGGTGTTAAATGAAGGAAAAATACCGAGTTTAAAGGCACTCAGATTGCATAACGGAACAGTTTACAAATGGAATCGACCTTGCTATGGCATTATGAACGGGCAACCTCATTTGAGAATTGAAAACAGAGTGTTGCCTTCCGGCCCTACGGTTGTTGATGAAATGGCTAATACTGCCTTTTGGTTAGGATTGATGCATGGCAGGCCCAAAGAATATGACAACATTCATAAGAAATACGATTTTGATTTGGTAAAAACCAATTTTTTCAGAGCGGCACAAATGGGCATGGGCACTGCCTTTAAATGGATTGGGAATCGTCCAATTACGGTACAGGATCTGGTACTCAAAGAGCTACTCCCTATTGCAAAAGAGGGATTAAAAAAAGCGGCAATTGATCCGGTAGATATAGCAAAATATATGGACATCATTGAAGAACGAACGAAAACGGGTAGAACGGGCTCGCAATGGATGTTGGATTCTTATAACGATTTAAAAAATAAAGGCACACAAGATGAAGCGATCGTGGCCTTGACGGCAGGTATGGCAAAACGACAAAAACGAAACATTCCGGTACACAAATGGACGATCTCCAAAATGGATGAAGCCGGGAGTTGGATCAACCGATATTGGCGGATCGATCAAATTATGTCAAAAAACTTATATACGGTTAAAAGTGATGACTTGATCGACATGGCTACCAATTTGATGAATTGGAAAAATATTTCCAGCATTCCGGTAGAAAACGACAACCACGAATTAGTAGGTTTAATCACCTACGCAGAATTGATCAAATATTACTCTACCCATCCTTTTGAAAAGAATAAACAGATTCTCATTAAGGATATTATGATCAAAAAACCACTTTCTATTAAATCGGATATGTTAACCAAAGATGCTATCAACATCATACGTAAAAATAACGTGCATAGTTTGCCGGTAATCGAAGGAAAAAATATATTGGTAGGAATAGTCACAGAACATGATTTTGTGAATGTGGCAGATCACTTTTTACAAGAGTTTTTAAATAAAGAAAAAGAAGAAGAATGAGTATTGCCCAATTGGAGGATACAAAAAGGATGATCGGCTCGATCGAAAAAGACAGAGGACCTATTTTACTGTTAGTGGCCGGCATTCATGGCAATGAACCTGCAGGCATTCAGGCATTAAATGAAATGATGCTGCAGTTAAGTAATATGCGCGAAAAAATAAATGGCAGTGTTTACGCTATTTTGGGCAATATGAAAGCCCTTCAACAAAACACCCGTTATATCGATACCGATCTCAACAGAATGTGGTCGCCTGATGTAAAGTTGGAAGATATAATGGATCTTTCGGAATATGAAGAATATCAAGAGATCAAAGACATCATAAGTGTAATCAAATCAAAACAAAATGAAAGACCTTTAATTTTATTGGATCTTCATACTACTTCTGCAGAAAGTCTGCCTTTCATACTTTGTAGCAATGAACCTCGCAATCGACGTTTGGTCATTCCCATTCCGGCACCTACAATCTTAGGGGTAGAGAACAGGATCAAGGGCACTTTGATGAATTATTTGAATGATATGGGAGATGCAGCCATTGTTTTTGAAGCCGGGAGTCATTCCGATCCTGCTTCTGTCACTTATCACAAAAGTATCATTCAGCTCTTATTGGTCGGAACAGGATTGATGAATCAATGCGATCTGGAAGACTTCGAATCCATTGTCAATAACCTTTATCACCATAGCATTCATATGCAATACGTTTTTGAGATCATATTTCGATACGGCATCAAACCGGGTGAAAAATTCAAAATGCGACCCGGATTTCAAAACTTCATGAAGATCGAGCAAGGTACAGCCTTAGCTGATAATGAAAACGGTGTAATCGTAGCGCCATTGCCGGGAAGAATATTTATGCCGCTTTATCAAGATAAAGGGAATGACGGCTTTTTTATCATTAATGAAGGGAAAAGTTAGGAATGTTCAATTCAAGTGCAAACGCAAACACAAATGCAAACGCAAACTACATATGGAGTTTACTTTCCAAAGTGAAATGGTTGCATGAAACCGTTTTCGTTAAACAGTTTCAATGATATAGATCGCCATGCATAAAAAAGTCCGAACCACTTACATGATTCGGACTTTGGAATGGGATTCCACAAAAAATGACACCACTAATTCTTTCCTGCTTTGTCTAAGAAAAGGATCTCGTCGGTAACGATTTCGGTAATAAATTTCTTGTTACCGTCTTTGTCATCATAGCTTCGATAGGTTAATTTACCTTTGATGGCTACTTCTTTACCTTTTTCTAAAAACTTCTCCGCAATCTCAGCAGTTTTACCCCAGGCCACCACATTGTGCCATTGGGTCTTTGTAATTTTCTCTCCTTTGGAATCAGTGTAATACTCATTTGTTGCTAAGCTCATTTTGGCCAATTTGTTGCCATTTTCCATTTGCTTAACTTCAGGATTCATTCCTAAATTTCCAATTAATTGTACTTGATTTCGTAACATGATCTTAAATTTTTGTGATAAAACAATTAATAACAATACTAAGAGTCAGATGCCACAAAAATTCCATAAAAGCGATATGACTATTTTTGCAAAATGCTATGTTCGCTACGCTAAACACCTATAAATAAAGGGAAATAGAAGAAAAATATTTTTTTTAAAAAATAGAAGCTATCGTTTCCGTTTGTCACCAACAGAAACCAAATTGGTAAAAAATATCACTCAATCACAATCGGTCGTAATTTACCATCAATCAATAATTGATACTTTCCGGTGGGTAAATTGTAAAAGTCGAGTACTTTTTCTTTACCTGAATAAACAATCTCACCGGCTTTGTTGAAAACGGTAAATGCTTTCTTCTTGTTGAAATGTAAGACTTTATTGTTCTTTAAATTATAGAGATCCTGATCAGTTTTAGATAGTTTTTGCCCCAATACCGCTTTGGCGATCCAATCATCTATATCTCTGATCGCAATAGTAACGGAATTGTTAAACGGAAACTGATTGTCGGTTTTAGGATGTTGCACATTCACAAAATAAGTGCTTCCATCCGGTGTAAACCTACCGCCTGTAGTTTCACAACCCATCGGCCCCACCGCCAATTTATGCAGATCATCGATCGTTGGGTTTTCAATAGAAAGATCTAAACAAAATATTTCATTGATCTTTTGGTTATAACCGGCCGGCACTCTGCCATGCGAATAACCATTGAGATCCTCATTGATCATGACAATGGGATGGCCGTTCACATAGGTCAATGCCAAGCAATCCGGATTACTTAAGAATTGTTCCTTTCCCGGACCGCCTCCTAAATACACCCTCAACGCTCCGGTGGTCATATCCATTTCTAATATTCTACCGTAATAATCAAACAAACGATCGTCCTCATTGCCGTCAGCCTTATCCACTTCTTTTAAGTGCAATGCCATTTTAGCACCTAAAGCTATCGGTTCTTTAAAAAAATCTTCCGTATCATCACGCCCGGTTTCCGTAAAATAAACCTTGCCATTATAATAAACCGACCATTCCGTTCTGTTAAGCAAAGTCGCCCCCATTTTAGCGGCAGTAGTTTGCGCATTGATCAAGGCATCCAATTCCATCGGCATTTTCAACCATTGTCCGCTTAAACCATCTTCGCTCTGCTGATACACATATAATTGTCCGACACTGAAATCAAAAGATTGGTCAGCCACAAATTTGAAAATATAACCCGGTGGTGTATCATCGGTTAAAAAGACAGTTTTGCCATCCGGCAGCACCGTTCCACCTTCGTGTTGATAACGCCCCATGTTATAATTCTTTCTGATAGCTTTGGCTTCCTTCACATCCACTTCTACCATCCAGGCAAAATTTTCATTTCTTTTGATTGGTTGATCGACCTTTTGTCCATTGAAAACCTCCACCACAAAATCAGTGGTATCAGTCATCCCTGTACCATCTTTATAAATCATGTAGTTATCCGAATAAACATTTTCTTCGGCCGTTAATACGGTTCCCCAAGGTGTTTGAAAACCGCCACAATTCATCAGCGTTCCGCCAACATTACTAAAATCAACACTTCTGTATTTACCTTTGGGATCATCCACAACCGACCACTTGCCTGAAAACGGATCTTTAAATACAGTGAAAACCGTCATTCCTCCACCATCGCCCAATATCGGATCACTGATCATCAATTCATGATTAACGATCACATAACCGCTATCACTTCGTCCGTCGATGGGAATATAACCGGTAAAATCATGATTTTGCTTTGCCAACGCAAACTCGCCTTTAGCATTATGCACTCCATGATATCCACCAATAAACAATATATCAGCTCTCAGATCGCTATCTACAATTTGAAATTCATTGGTAATAACATTCCCTTTGGAATGGTCTTGCGCCGCCACGAAAAAAGAAGCATTGGAAAGTAAAAAGAGTAATATGCAAAAGCGTAATTGATACATGTAAAACATTTGTTCCACAAAGAAACATAAAATGCAAAAGGCTTCTTATTTTAGACCGTTAAAATATTCTATATTTATTGTGTGGTTCTAAAGTTCAATTGATGGCATCCAAATTTTTACTCGCTCTGACAATCTGCTTTCTTTTTACATTTTCTGTTGATGCCCAATGTGATCAACGGTACGATGAGGTGATAAGTGATAGTTTTGTGTTGCATAAAAACATTGTTTATGGCAGCAATATTACTTCAGATGGCGATGTAGTTGATTTGACGATGGACATTTTCGAACCCTCTTTCCCTACAGAAACTCCTCGCCCGGTGATGATTCTGGCACATGGTGGCGGTTTTTTTGACGGTTCCAAGGAAATGGCGGAAGTGGTATGGTTTTGTGAAGATTTTGCCAAACGAGGTTTTGTTACTGCTTCAATCAATTATCGGAAAGAAGCCAGTGTTTTGTCGCTGATTGATCGGGAAAAAATGATCAAAGCCGTTATCAGAGCTACAGAAGATTATAAAGCCGCTATCCGCTTTTTCTATAGAAGTGCAGAGGAAAGCAATCCATATGATATTGATGCTGATTACATAATCGTTGGTGGAACTTCTGCCGGCTCTATTGCCGCCATGCATGCCGTTTTCATGGACGAATTTTACAAACTGCCCGATAATTACCAAGGTTGGGTGCAAGAGATCGTTGGTGATACCACTATGATTGGCAACAGTGGCAATGCAGGTTATCCTCAGGAGGTTGC
>JAGQYH010000177.1 GCA_020436175.1 Bacteroidota bacterium | reverse complement strand
TCGTTGCCGCAGAATTGCATTTCAATACAAAATATACGGAGCTGACCATCAATTTTGATGAAACCATAGGAAAATGGCTATTGGACATACTTCCGAAAATGCAAGTCCATAAAAAGGAAGCGATCAGCTATAAGCAATTCAAACAAGAATTCGAGAATTTTGAATTGGGCGACTTTACCCTCTTTTGGCACAGTAATGCCTTCCAACAATTAAGAGATATTGGACTTTTGGTATTGTAATCTACTAATTTGTTAACCAATCTCTGGGCTGAAAGCACGCTAACGATCTTTCTTCTTCGGAACCTTTTTCCGGGTGATGACCATATACCCAATTGGCTTCCGGCGGCAACGACATCAAAATTGATTCAATTCTGCCATTGGTTTTTAATCCGAAGGATGTTCCTCTGTCGTACACTAAATTAAATTCTGCGTATCTGCCTCTTCTGATCAACTGCCACTGCTTATGTTCGGAAGTATATTCCCTTGATTTATTTCTATTAACGATCTCACTATAGGTTGACGCAAAGCTATTTCCGACGGATTGAACGAATCTAAATAACTCCGCTGCCGATTTATTTTCATCGGCTCTTAAATGATCGAAGAAAATACCACCGATACCCCTCATTTCCTTCCTGTGTTGTATATAGAAATATTCATCGCACCATTGCTTAAATTTTGGATGATATTCTTTATCGAACGGATCGCAAGCATTCTTCATCTGTTGATGAAAAAAAACGGCATCAGTTGCATTAACATAGGCCGGTGTAAGATCAATGCCACCACCAAACCATGCATCTGAAACAGGACCGTTTTCAGTATCTGACATTTGAAAATACCGGACATTCATGTGAATGATAGGCACAAAAGGATTGATTGGATGAATAACTATAGAAACTCCTGTAGCATGGAAAAAGTTGGCATTTCTAGTTTCACTTTTGATCACCGCCGGCAGTTTACCATGAACATGCGAAAAATTTACCCCGCCTTTTTCAAACACCGCACCATTTTGTATGACGCGCGTATCGCCACCACCGCCTTCTGCTCTCACCCATTCATCACTGACAAATTTTGCCTTGCCATCCACTTCCTCCAATGCCTTGCAAATGTTGTTTTGTAGTTGGATGAAATAAGCCTTTATATTTTCTAATTCAGTCATATTTTTAATTTCAAGTTCGAGTGATCATAGTTTAACTCATAACTTAAGACACTCGTAACTACTTAATGAATTCTATCCCCTCTCACTTCTAATTCCACCATTACACCGGCTTCATAATCCAACCATTCTCTCCAACGTTTCAAAACTTTCTCATCAGTTGAATAGTGCTTGGCGATCTTTAAAAACATTTTGTAATGCCCGGCTTCCGCGATCATCAAATTTTTATAGAAATCTCTTAACTCAGGTTCAGAAATATGTTCTGACAACAATCTGAAACGTTCACAACTTCTCGCTTCGATCAATGCGGAAAACAATAACTTGTCTGTCAGTCTACCTTCCTCACTCCCGCCTTTTTGGACAAATTCATTCAGTTTTCGGACATATTCATCGCGTCGTTGCTTGCCCAATGTTAATCCCCTTTTCTTTAACTCCGCCACCACCATTCTGAAATGGCTCCATTCTTCTGCCACCACCGGCATGATCTGTTCCACCAAAAAGGTTCTGTCTGGAAACTGTTGAATCAGAGAAATACAAGTGGATGTCGCCTTCTGTTCGCAATATGCATGATCCGTTAATATGGCCTGTAAGCTTATTTCTGCCAGATTAACCCATCTTGGGTCTGTCGGTAATCGGAGTCCTAATACACTTAAATTCATTTACTCTTGCTTATCATTTGATCCTGAAACCGAAGCCTGAGAAGACACCGTTGAAGTAGGTGGCGATTGCGCGATCATCGCATCCGTAGCATTGACACTTTCCAAAATAGCATCTTCCATCTCATCAATATTATCTCCTCTGCCGGAAAGCATTAAAGAAAGCATCATGATTAAACTGGTACTAATGATGGTTAAAAGCAAAATACCGGAATTGAAATCTTCAAACTGTAATTCTTTCGGAATGGCATAAAACAATAATATGGTGATCAATCCTCTGGGAGCGATATACAATTCAGGGAAAATTGAGGTTTGTACAAATACTCTTAAGTTCAAATACCGAACAATGTAAAGAATGGCCAAAACCATACCGGTAATAGCTAACACCATTGGATCCGACAAAGTGTGCAGTTGAATAGACATCCCGAACAATACAAAAAATACCGTTCTGATAAAGAAAGATGCCTCAATGGTTACTACCTTAAACTCATCCAAAAGCACATGAGATAAGCCATCTGTATCTTTATTAAACCGTGCTAATGGTCCTCTGAAAAAGACTTCTTTATTGTTCAAAATCAAACCGAACATTAGAATCAGTAGCAATGGAGATAAGTGATTGATCTTTCCCAGGGCATATAAAAAAGTAAGAATACAAACCATTAAGACCAGTTTTCCATGCCCTTTGATATTTTGAAATAGAATCACCATCAGGTAACTGAATATCAATGAGATCACTGCGGTGAGTAGTGTTGAAAGGGTTAATTCTTGTGCAATTGTCCAGGGACCGGTACCATTGGCACCAGATTTTATACCGCCCAATAACATATAGAAAGCCATGATGCCCAAAATATCCGAAAAGGTAGATTCATAGATCATGAACTCCTTTTTCTCCTGCAATAAATTGGCTACGGATGGTATGATGATGGCACTACTCATTATAGATAACGGAATGGCATATACCAATCCGATTTGAAAAGGCATGGTAAGCATAAAAGTAAACAGATAGGCAATTCCTGCGGAAGAAATCAAGAAAACGATCAGTGCCACTAAAAAAGATTTTATCAGCAGCCATTTCTTCTTTTTTTGAAGTTTTAAATCAAGTGCTGCCTCTAACACTATCATTATCAATCCAATAACCCCCATTACTTCCAAAAAAATAAATTGATATTGTTCCGGTAGGGAAAGTCCAAATCGCTCCAAACCCATTTTAATAGTGATGCCTAACGCAATCAGTAAAATGACACTCGGGATATTAAATCTATGCGCTATCAGATTAAAAAAGTAAGATAGGATCACGATAATGGACAAGCCCATTATAAAATGATAGGAACTAAATACTTGTGCTGAAGCTAAGATCATGATGTCAAAAATAACTTATTCATGGTAAACTTATTATTGTCAATCTATTTATTTAAACCATCCTTTAAGACTGTTTGGTATAATTCAAGCATCATGAGCGAGTATTTGAAAGGATTATTGAGAATTGACCTTACTGTTGGTATCGATTTCAGGCCACAATTTAGGTTTATGATTGTTTTTAGAAAAGAAGTATCAATATTAACTCAACTATAAGTAATCCATTGATGAGAACTATTTTACCTTTTCAAATGTAATTTTGATTTATGGCTAAAGTTGTCGTGGGAATGTCGGGTGGAGTGGACTCCAGTGTGGCGGCTTATTTGATGAAGCAAGCCGGACATGAGGTAATCGGCCTTTTTATGAAGAATTGGCATGATGAAAGTGTAACCATCAGTGATGAATGTCCATGGGTGGAAGACAGCAACGATGCCTTGATCGTAGCTCAACAGTTGAACATACCTTTTCAAACCATTGATTTGAGTGCTGACTATAAAGCACGAATTGTCGATTATATGTTCGCCGAATACGAAGCCGGAAGAACGCCTAATCCGGATGTACTTTGTAATAGAGAGATCAAATTTGATGTCTTTTTAGCAAGAGCGCTGGAATTAGGTGCCGATTTTGTGGCGACAGGACATTATTGTCAGAAGAGTGAAACTATTGTCAATGGACAAACAGTATATCAATTATTAGCAGGAAAAGACAATAATAAAGATCAAAGCTATTTTCTCTGCCAAGTCGATCAAGCACAACTTTCAAAAGCATTATTCCCGATTGGAGGACATACCAAACCGGAAGTGCGCGCCATTGCCGATAAAATTGGATTGGCTACCGCCGCAAAAAAAGATTCTCAAGGACTGTGCTTTGTAGGTAAGGTGAGATTACCTGACTTTCTACAACAACAGCTTCAACCCAAAAAAGGGAATGTAGTGCTCATTGAAGACAATGAACAATTCAGCAACTTTAAGGAAGATCATATCAACCCTCTTTATGGTGATGACACTGTTGATTTAGCTACACTGGCCAAATCCTATGACTTTACTGAATCAGATGGTAGAGTGATTGGTCAACATAACGGGGCGCATTTTTATACCATCGGCCAAAGAAAGGGATTAGGCATCGGTGGTTTTGAATATCCATTATTCGTTATCCATACCGACACGCGAATCAATACTGTTTTCGTGGGCCATAGCGATCAACATCCGGGTTTGTATCGACCTGCCTTGTTCATACCACAAGATGACATTCACTGGATCAGACCGGATCTGTCCCTAAAAGTTGGAGAATCTCAAGATTATCAAATCAGAATTAGATACCGACAGCCACTCGAAAATGGCATTTTGTATAGAAAGGATGAAGGCTTATACATCGTCTTTAAAAATTTTCAGCGAGGCATTGCCAAAGGTCAGTTTGCTGCTTGGTATAATGGAAATGAATTAATCGGCAGCGGGGTAATCTACTAATTCAAATATTAATTTATCTTTTTTTCGATTTCACTATACTCAAACCAACGCCAAATGCCATGATCAAGGCTCCCAGCCAAAGTAAATTGATCATAGGGAATTGAATTGCCTTCATAATGATAAACCGAGGATATTTTTGGGTGACCGTCATTTCAATTTCTCCTGTTTCCGGTAAAATCTTGGTAAATGCAAAAGTCACATCCTTCTCTTTGATAGTTACCGGAATTGATCTCGCGATCCTATCTTGTATCAGATAGACCGGTTCGATCTGAAAAATGGTATCCAATGTATGGAACTGGATTTTTGCACCAACAGCCAGATCGCCTTCCGCCAATTCCACCCCTTCTACCTTTGCTCGTGGGTTGATTCCATCTAATATCATGGCACTTCTCGACAATTGAGTGGTATCTCCAACTTTTAAGATAAATTCATCAATTACAACAGAATCAGGCACTCTACCGCTTTCATTAATCGGAGCACTAGTAATATGCGTGTACAAATCGGAAGTTAGTGTTCTTCTGGTGGATGGATTGGCTACATTCCCCATGTTTTTATCGATCTGCACATTAGGTGTTAGAACAAAAGGTTTTCCTTTGCCATCTAAAGGCTCGTATCGCACTTTGTAAAAAGTAGATGTACTGCTTAGTGAATCACCAATGTAAGTGATTCTATACCCATTCATGGAAGAAGACTCATTGATGTACAATAAAATATTTTCTGCTTTTTCCTGATCTGAAAAACCGTCACCGTAATCGATGGCAAACTGATTATAAGAAACCACCTGCTGTCTGCCTTGTGAGATCAAAATGCCGACCATCATCAAGGCAAATCCAATATGTGATAATGAACCTCCATAAGAGATC
>JAGQYH010000176.1 GCA_020436175.1 Bacteroidota bacterium | reverse complement strand
CCATTTTGGATAAACTATACGAACACCGTAGAAAGGTATTGAACGTTTCCCGGTTAAAACCTTATGACACTAGTGTTAATTTAGGCGATAAAGAAGTGCCTGTTCCATTCAATGGTACGGATGAATTGATCGACAAAACCATTCATTGCTTACATGCTATTGATCCCTATTTTGCAGAATGTTTGAGCATCATGAAAAACATGGATCATCTGGATCTGGAGTCGAGAAAGGGAAAAGCACCTGGCGGTTACAACTGTCCGTTACCGGAAATTGGTGTGCCGTTTATCTTCATGAACAGTGCGAACACGGCACAGGATATCCGCACCATGATCCACGAAGGCGGGCACGCTGTCCATTCTTTTTTGATGAATGATTTGGATTACGGTTTCGACAAGCAACTGACTTCTGAAGCTGCCGAGTTGGCCTCTATGTCTATGGAAATGTTTGCTTTAGATCAGTACAAGACCTTTTTCACGAATGATGAAGATCAGCAAAATGCCATTTATAATTTTCTGGAAGATGTGATCGTGAAAATTCCATGGATCGCTTTGGTCGATAAATTTCAGCATTGGTTGTACACGCACCCGGAACACACGCACGAAGAAAGAGATGCTAAGTGGTTGGAATTGCATAAAAGATTCAGCTCAAACGTGGTCGATTGGAGTGATTACGAAGCGTACGAAGAGAATTTATGGCAAAAGCAATTACATATTTTTATGGTACCGTTTTATTACATCGAATATGGTATCGCACAGTTGGGCGCCATCGGTTTGTGGAGAAACTACAAACAAGATCCAAAAGGCACTATTGACAGCTACAAAAATGCATTAAAATTAGGCTACACTAAACCATTATCGGAAATGTATGCCACGGCCGGCATTCCATTTGATTTCAGTCAATCGCACATTAAAAGCTTAGGCGAGTTTGTAAAGAGTCAGTTGAATTAGGCAGTTTGGAAGGATTAAGAATTAAGTAAAAAGTCTGGAAGATTTTATATTTTGTTGAGAGTTAGAAAAAATTTCTAACAATATAAATTATTAAATATGGGATTTAATCTGGATGAACTTGAAAAAATAAAAAAGAAGACATCAGCTAGTACAGAAAGTAAGCAAATGATTGCAAATCAAATCATTAAAATTACTCCTGAAATAAATAACATTAAGTTACTCACGGGTCAAGAAAGACGGAAATCGCTAGCAAACTTGTCATCTAAATTTTCTGCTCAACGAAGAAAAGCTCTTGAATCAGGAGTTGCTTCATACAGCGACCCAAACTGGGCAACACCTGCTACAATAGAAAGTTGGTTACAAGGATTAATGTTTGATAATGATTCTGAAATAGAGAAAATAGAAGCTATCATTGATGAGTTAAAAAACCCAAAACGAAAAGATGAATCTTCAAAAAGTATAGACTGGATTGGAATTCTTTTGATAATTGTTGTTGCACCATTTGTGTATCATAAAATAGGATTATGGGCAGCAATAATAGTTGGCGTTGTTGGCCTTTTTTCATTGGGATGGAAGAATCGTTACGATGGACCCTTCAAGCCATCATAACTGGGTTGCTTCGAGTGTTAAATGAGGCATAAAAAATCTTTGATTTTTTCAATGCGAATGTCACTCGGAGCAATCTATCAAAAGTGTAGTTTTAATATTTATTTAATGGGTTTCACAACAATTTTACATGAATCGATTTTTATATCTCGTATAGCTATTTATACATGCTCCGAGAGACAGTCATTCCGTAATCTCCATTCCTTTAACTCTCGTAGCAGCCTAGGTAGCTGATAATGGAATGAGACATCCACAACTTTCTATATTTATTCAAAAGGTTTTATGGAATGATCTAAACATTTTACTCTTACAGATATGAGTAGTAGTTATAAGATTAACAATCCGGATGGAATCTATTTCTTGAGTTTTGCTACAGTTGGATGGATTGATGTTTTTACACGAAATGAATATAAAGAGGTTTTAGTAGATAGTTTAAAATATTGTCAAAAATATAAAGGATTAGAAATTTACAGTTGGGTGGTTATGAGCAATCATGTTCACTTGGTAGTTAGTTCAAAGAAGGGTGACCTTTCAGGCACTTTGCGAGACTTTAAAAAATTTACTGCAAGTGAGTTGATCAGAAGAATTAAATCTAACACAAAAGAAAGCAGACGTGATTGGATGCTACATCTCTTTAGCAAATATGGAACAGCTAATAGTCAAAATAAAAATTACCAATTTTGGAGACAAGACAATCAGCCAAAAGAGCTTCTAAGATATGCTAATAGTTTTGCTCAACAGAAAATAAACTATATACATAACAATCCTGTAGTGGCTGGCATTGTAGATGAAGCCAAACATTATTTATATTCTTCTGCCAGAGATTATTGTGGTGAAAAAGGATTAATTGACATTATACATTTTGAATAGTCAATATGTGTATGCCCCGAAAGACAGTCATTCCGTAAACTTCATTCCTTTAATTCTCGAAGCAGCTATGTTTGCTTGCATGAAAGCAGTTAAAAATATTCAATCATCCATTTCCCTTTTTAGCATCAACGTCCACTGCGTGAGACATTGATGTGGAATAAGATCAATTTAAAACTTTAGCTAACTTAGTTGCCATTCCAAATTCCTAACCATTCCTACCATGATCAACGCCTTTCTGGAAGAGCATTACGAATCAGATTTGATCCTACATTTGAAGAAATTATATGCCAGCCATACCATCCTTTCCGAAGCCGATCAATTAGAGCTCAAAGGATATGAAACAGAAGATTATGCGCTTTTGGGTATTATTGGTTTACTACTGAATAATAAACCACGCATCTTGCTCGGTCGGTTACAACCTTATGATCAGGAAATCAAACAACAATGTGAAGCGGTATCCATAACAGAAAATGACTTAAAAACTATGGCAGATCAATATCTGGATGACGATTTTAGCGAAGAAAGTGAATTTATTCTAAGAAAAGTCATGTTGGCCTATCCTAAAAAGAGAACATAAGCGTTTTCCAATGCATTCTAAAACAATGCAATCAAAATTCCAATTTTAAAATATTAGTTTCACTACAAATTTATCAATGGAAGATTCTATTTTAACGGCGGTAGTGCTGCCGGTTTCGTTGGCTATCATTATGTTGGGCATGGGTATGACCATTGTCACAGATGACTTCAAAAGGGTTTTCCTATATCCGAAAGCTGCCTTTTTAGGTTTAACCAATCAATTGATCATTTTACCGTTGATCGGCTTTACCTTATCCATTGTCTGTGGCCTATCGCCAGAAATGGCAGTGGGCATTATGATCATTGCCTGCTGTCCGGGTGGCGCCACCAGTAATTTGATCACACACGTCTCCAAAGGCGACATTGCTTTGTCCATTACACTAACGGCCATCACCAATTTGATCACGGTATTTACCATCCCAATCGTACTGTCTTATGCTTTGGTGTATTTTGCCAATCACAGCTCCATGGAGGCGATCCGATTGCCGGTAGTGAAAACCATTGTTCAAATTATGGTTATTACCATTATTCCGGTGAGTATTGGGATGGTTATCAAAAAATACAAAAATGATTTTGCCCTGAAAATGGAACGTCCAATGAGGTTGGCGTCCACCGTTATTTTTGCTTTGGTGGTCATCGTCATCGTCGTGGCCAATAAAGACTCTATTTTCATTTTTCTCAGAAAGATCGGTTGGGTGGTATTTGCCTTGAATATAACAACCATGGCTATCGGTTACTTTTCTGCCCGACTTTTCCGGTTAAATCTCAAACAAACCATATCCATTACCATCGACAGCGGCATTCAGAATGGCGCATTAGCCATCGTTATTGCTACGTCGATTTTAAAACATGCAGAAATGAGCATTCCGGCTGCCGTATATTCGCTAATGATGTTTTTTACTAGTGGTGTTTTAATGTGGCATTTTGGCCGTAGAACCACCGACTTATGAATGAATGGATCGATCTGCCGTAGCAGCCAAACAAGCTTCCTTAAATGCTTCCGTGTAAGTAGGATGCGCATGACTCATTCTGGCGATATCTTCCGCTGATGCTCGATATTCCATCGCTACCACCGCTTCTGCTATCATGTCAGCTGCTCTGGCACCGATCATGTGAACACCCAATATCTCGTCTGTTTCTTCACTGGCCAATACCTTTACTACACCTTCAATATCCATACTGGCTCTGGCTCTACCCAAGGCTCGCATCTGGAAGCTACCTTTTTTATACGCTATTCCGGCCTCTTTTAACTGCTCTTCGGTTTGTCCGACAGAAGCCACTTCCGGCCAGGTATAAACCACGCCCGGGATCAAATTATAATCTATGTGAGGTCGCTGTCCGGCCATGGTTTCTGCCACAAAAACACCTTCCTCTTCAGCTTTATGTGCCAACATTGCTCCTTTGATCACATCCCCAATGGCATAGATCACGGGCACATCAGTTTCTAATTTATTATTGACCGGAATTCTGCCTCTTTCATCCACAGTGATGCCTACATTTTCCAGTCCTAAATTTTCGGTATAAGGCTTTCTACCAATCGCAACCAGACAATAATCGGCCGTTAATTCCACATCATTGTCTCTTTTATCTTTGGCTTTGAGTGTCACTTGTTTTCCGTCAGAAGACACGTTAGTTACTTTATGACTGGTCAGCACCTTTACGCCCATTTTCTTCATCGATCGACCGAGTTCCTTACCCATATCACTATCCATCGTAGGGATTAAACTATCCAGATATTCTACAATAGTGACTTCCGTTCCTAAGCGAGCATAGACCGAGCCCAACTCCACACCGATAACACCACCACCGACAACGATCATCGATTTGGGTTGTTCCTTCAACGACAAGGCTTCCGTAGAGCTAATGATGCGGTCTTTATCAATTTTAGCAAAAGGAAGATCTGCCGGTTTACTGCCTGTGGCAATAATGCTCATTGCCGTTTTGATCTGTTTGTCTCCTTCCTTGCTTTTGATATTGATGTTGTGCGGATCGATAAAACTACCATGACCGTTGAAAACCGAAATATTGTTCTTCTTCATTAAATACTCGATTCCCTTGGTATTCTGATCCACCACATCTGCCTTTCGGGCAATCATTTGAGGAAAATTGACTTTCAATCCTTGAAGTTCTATTCCGTGTGTTTCAAAGCTTTTGGAAGCCGCATAATAATGCTCTGAAGAATCCAATAAAGCTTTGGATGGAATACAACCTACGTTTAAGCAGGTTCCTCCCAAAGTATTGTATCGTTCAATTATTGCTGTTTTAAATCCTAATTGTGCGCATCTGATAGCCGCCACATATCCACCGGGACCTGAGCCGATCACGGTTACATCAAACTTATCCATTGATTATTGTTTTCAATTTGTCTGTTTGTTCAACAAACATTCGCAGTATTTTGTTAAATCTCTAATAGTACTTTAATCGGATCCTTGCCGTAAAGCATTTTCTCCGGATTTTCAATAAAGTCTTTCACCATCACCAAGAATGAAACCGATTCTTTCCCATCA
>JAGQYH010000175.1 GCA_020436175.1 Bacteroidota bacterium | reverse complement strand
ATTTGCGTTCCATCACCAATCACCACATCATCATCAATAAAACTGAAAGGTCCTATGGTGACATTCTTGCCAATTTGTGCCTTCGGATGTATACTGTTCAATAGTTAGATTTTGATTTTTTCATTTAGGGTTTAAACACTTTTGCCATCATTTTGGCTTCTGTCACCAACTTATTACCGACATATATCATTCCATGCATTTGATTAATGCCTCTTCGCTCCTCCCCGATCATGGACATTTTAATGACCATTGTATCTCCGGGTCGTACGGGTTGCTTAAACTTGCATTCCTCTATTTTTAGGAAATAAGTCATATATCCATGAGGATCTTCTTTCCTTTTTAAGACCATTACACCACCGGTTTGTGCCATTGCCTCTATTTGCAAAACACCCGGCATGATAGGATCTTCAGGAAAATGTCCGGGAAAGAAGGGCTCATTGATAGTGACATTCTTAATGCCAATGATATGCTCATCTGTGATCTCCACCACTTTATCCAATAATAAAAAAGGATATCGGTGAGGAAGTAATTGCTTGATCTCTTCTAAACTAATTACAGGTTCCTTATTGGGATCAAATGTTGGAATTTCCTTTAACTTCTTTTTCTCCTTGATATATTGTTTCAATTGTCGAGCAAACTCCACATTAGTAGCATGTCCGGGCTTAGAAGCAAATATTTTTCCTTTAATCGGCATGCCTATCAATGCTAAATCACCAATTACGTCAATTAGTTTATGTCGTGCCGGTTCATTATTGTGCCTTAAATCCACATCATTGATGATGCCTTCTGTATTGATGTCAGTGATTGGGATATTATATTTATTGGATAGGCGAAGCATGCTTTCATCATCCAATGCTTCATCAGCAATAACAAGTGCATTGCCCAAATCTCCGCCTTTGATAAGACCTTCTTTTAAAAGTGGTTCAACTTCATGAAGGAAGCAAAATGTTCGGGCTGAGGCAAACTCACTTTTAAACTGACTAAGTCTTTTTAACTGGGCAAATTGTCTTCCTAAAACATTTGAGTTATAATCAATCATTACGGTAATATTGTAATGATCATTTGGCACCGCCATCATTTCAACATCTTTGACCGGATCATAATAATTGAATGTTTCCTCCAGCACAAAATATTCGCGAGGTTTCTTTTGTTCTTGAATACCGGCTTCCTCGATCAATTCAACGAACGGCATCGAACTGCCATCCAGAATCGGAATTTCTTCACCATCCAACTCAATAATAGTATTATCCACTTCTAAGGCAGTCAATGCAGCCAGTAAATGCTCTACTGTAGCTATTTTAATACCATTATAATTTAAGGTAGTTCCTCGTTCAACATCCACTACCAAATCAACATCCGCTTGAAATTGCGGTTGCCCATCCAGATCAATTCTTCTAAAAACTATTCCTGTATTTTCATCAGCCGGCAAAAGATTCAAGGTTACATATTCACCGGAATGGATTCCCCTGCCAGCAATAGTTACCTTTTTCTTTAATGTCTGTTGTAATTCCGGCATGCTTTAATTTATTTGCGGTGCAAAGATAATATTTCTTCAATCTCTGACAGCCTCTTTTGTAATTCTGGTAATTTTCGATAGATCGATTGACTTCTTAATGAATCGTTAAAACTAAAGGCAGGAATGCCATTAAGTTTTGATCCCGGTTGTTGAACGCTCTTTGATATGCCACTTTTGGCATTGATCATGGTGAATGGAGCGATAGTTATATGGCCTACAAAACCAACCTGTCCACCGATCATACAACCCTCTCCAAGTTTCGTGCTACCGGAAATGCCACTTTGTGCAGCTACAACAGTGTTATCTCCTATTTCGGCATTGTGCCCAACCTGAATTAAATTATCCAGTTTGACTCCGTTACCAATCAATGTACTGCCCATAGTTGCGCGGTCTATAGTGCAATTACTACCAATCTCCACATTATTTTTAATCACCACATTTCCGGTTTGCGGTACTTTATTGTAACTGCCGTCCTTCTGTGGCACAAAACCAAAACCATCTGCTCCAATGACAGTACCGGAATGGATAATGCAATTGTCACCGATAACGCAGTTGTTATATATTTTAACGCCGGCATGCAGATCGCAATTACGTCCTATCGATACATTTTTACCAATATACACTTGCGCTGCGATAGTCGTATAATCTCCGATGGAAGCATGTTCGTCGATATAAGTGAATGGCCCCACATAAATGTGTTCTCCCAATTGTACATTTTGCTCGATCAATGCCTGTTGATGAACACCATAATTTCGTTCTACCTTTGAATAAAGCTCCAATACTTTTGCGATAGCAGTATGCGGATCATCCACACGTATGAGATGAGCAGATACTTCTTGTGCAGGTTGAAAATCAAAGGGAATCAATACAGCTCCTGCATTGGTGGAATACAATTCATTTTCGTATTTCATATTGGCCAAAAAACTTAGATCTTGGTTGGTGGCTTCAGATAACTTGGCCGGTCCGCGCACCAACATCTCAGGGACATCCAAATCTCCTAAACCAATCGCCTTTAAGATTTCCTTTAATGTTCTCAATGCAGTTTTATTCTTGGATAAGTTACATAATGTTTGGTTATTGTTTTGGACAAGGTTCTTATATCCAAATCATTAGATGCTTTTGAAATATCCTTCACCCTACCATCCTTAAACAATATAGAAATGTTTTTAAGTGAAGTTTTGTAAGCATTATTTTCCGCTTTTCCTTTGATAACCAACTCATTGATCTCATTTGCCGTCCATTCAGAATGGGCTTCCAATTCATTTTTGATCTTGTTATAAGCTTTATCTATTTCCTCTTTGCTTCCCAAAATGGTTTTAAACAAATTTCGAGCATAAATGGATTTACTAAGATAGGACACGATCTTATCCGGATGATCTCTCCAACTTTTTATGGCTGCCATGATATCAGCATCGTCAATATCTGTGAAAGTCAATAATAGCTCTTCTTTTAACTCCTCTTGCCGATTAGCCTTACTGGCTAATATCTTTTGTAGTGAGTTGGTGATATTTAATTCTACATCGGACTTACCTTGTAACTTTCTAATCCTTTTGATCAAAAGAATTAGCATGCTTTCTGCCCCGAGCGAGGTTTTATGTAAGTAAACTTGCCAATACATCAGCCTCCGAGCTACCAAAAACTTCTCAATAGAATAAATTCCCTTTTCCTCAACCACTAAATGACCATCGTGCACATTCAACATGTGTAAGATTCTATCGTAGCCAATAACACCTTCATAAACACCGGTAAAAAAGCGGTCTCTGTTTAAATAATCCAACCGATCTACATCCAGTTGGCTTGACACTAACTCATGTAAAAAGTGTTTTTTATAAACGCCGTTGAAGATTTTAATGGCCAACTCCAATTTCCCATTGAACGCCACATTCAAATGATCCAAAATAGCCTTAGTAATCGTTTCATGGTGAAAAGGCAACAAACTACCCTCTAAGGAATGTGAATAAGGGCCATGGCCAATATCGTGCAACAATATGGCTAATTGGGCAGCTTCGGTTTCAGCATCCGTGATTTTAACGCCCTTCTGTTTCAATACTTCTATAGCATTGGTCATGAGGTGAAAAGCTCCTATGGCATGCTGAAATCTGGTGTGTTCAGCACCGGGATAAACTAAGTTGGTAAAACCCAATTGTCTTATCCTTCTCAGTCTTTGAAATATAGGATGCTGAATAATATCATATAAGATACCCGATGGAATTTGAATAAATCCATAAACAGGATCGTTAATTATTTTATGTCGATTCAACTTGTTACTACGTAATTGATACAAAGCTAAACGTTCAATTTGTTAAGTATTCTAAATTAAAACGTCATAACTTCACTAAAACGGCAAGTTCCAAAAAAAATGGCAATATTCGCAATGATGTTGGCATTTAACATAATAGCGTAATACAAGAGGAATGAATATCAAGATATTATGGGCAGATGATGAAATTGAACATTTAAAGGCCCAAATACATTTTTTAGAAGGGAAAGGATATCAAATTGATGCCGTCACCAATGGCTATGATGCTATTGACAAGGTAAAAGATAATCATTACGATCTGGTATTTCTGGATGAGCACATGCCCGGTATCAGTGGGCTGGAAACCTTGCCACAGATCAAAGAATTAAAGAATGACCTACCGGTAGTGATGATCACAAAGAACGAGGAAGAAGATATTTTTGATGAAGCTATCGGATCACAAATTGCAGATTATTTGATCAAACCGGTGAAGTCGAGTCAAATTTTGCTTACCATAAAAAAGATCATTGATAACCGCAGATTGGTTACCGAAAAGACCAATTCAGCCTATCAGCAGCAGTTTCAGAAGATCTTTATGGCCATCAACAACCAAATGGATCAGCAAGAATGGGCTGAGTTATATAGAAAAATGATCTATTGGGAGTTGGAACTGGAAAAAGCCAGAACTCAGGAGATGGCAGAGATCATGACCATGCAAAAAGCCGAAGCGAATAAAGAGTTTTTTAAATTCGTTTCAAAAAATTACCAGCATTGGTTGCACCATCCAAATGATTCGGAAACCCCGGTTTTATCCCACACGCTTTTCAAAAAGAAAGTAATTCCTGTGATTGATGATACAACGCCTACTTTCTTTATTCTAATCGATAATTTGAGATACGATCAATGGAAAGTGATTGAACCTATATTTTCCAATCATTTTAAAAAGGTCAAAGAAGAACATTTTTACAGCATTCTTCCCACCACGACACAATACAGTAGAAATGCCATATTTTCCGGTTTAATGCCTTCCGAGATTGAAAGAAAATACCGGGATAAATGGATTCATGATGAAGAAAGTGAAGGTAAAAACTTATATGAAGAAGAATTTGTTCAAGATCAGTTAGCCCGATCCGGCATCCATTTGAAACAATCTTACACCAAGATCACCAACAGTAAGAAAGGAAAAGAATTAGTCGATAATATCTTGAATTTGGTTCACAATCCATTTAATGTAATCGTTTACAATTTTGTCGATATGCTTTCTCATGCTAGAACAGAAATGGAAGTATTAAAAGAATTGGCAGGCAATGAATCCGCCTATCGCTCATTAACATTATCTTGGATTGACCACAGCCCTCTTTTACAAGCATTACAAAAGTTAGAAGGTAAAAACGCGCGCATCATTATCACCACTGATCATGGCACCATTAGAGTACAAACACCAAGTAAAGTTATCGGTGACAAAAACACCACTACTAACTTGAGGTATAAAACCGGTAAAAATTTGAACTACAGTGATAAAGATGTTTATGCCATCACCAATCCGGATGATGTTTTTCTTCCGAAATCCAATTTAAGTTCCTCCTATATTTTTGCCAAAGAAGATGTGTTTTTTGCATATCCCAATAACTATAATTACTATGTAAATTATTACAAAAACACTTTTCAACACGGTGGTGTTTCTTTGGAAGAAGTAATTGTACCTTTTGTCATTTATGAAAGCAAATAACTAATTACTTTTGCGCCATGGAAA
>JAGQYH010000174.1 GCA_020436175.1 Bacteroidota bacterium | reverse complement strand
TACCGGGAGCATCACCACCTGAAGTAAATACTGCGATCTTATGAATAGTGTTATCTTTAACCATAATTTTTATCCTGTAATAATGTAAATATAGTGATTGATCAATACCATATAAAACTACAACCAAAATCTCGTGGATTTCATTTAATTACCACTGAAATTTTAGAAAATATACCTTCTTTACCCGAAAAAGGGATCTTTCATTTGTACATACAACACACCTCTGCAGGATTAACCATCAATGAGAATGCCGATGTTTCCGTTAGGGTTGATTTTGAGAATGTTTTTAACCGATTGGTAAAGGAAAACGAAAGCTATTATACCCATACATTGGAAGGCAGTGATGACATGCCGGCGCACATTAAGGCGGCTTTAGTGGGCACTTCTGTCAGCATTCCAATAACGAATCACAGATTAAATCTGGGCACTTGGCAAGGAATTTATCTTTGTGAATTCAGGAATAGAGGCGGCGCCAGAAATGTGATCGTTACTGTTTATGGTTGACGATAATTTTGTTGTTACCGATCACTATTCCTTTAACATTTATCAATAGAACGGTATATAAACCATTGGCAAGGTCATGTATCGGAATATTTGTGTTGGCTTCAATTGAGGTAAATTCTTTTTGTTTTTTCCCTAAGGCATCTAATATTAAAATGGTATGTATGTTCTGTTGATCATTGGTTTTGAAGTAGAAGAAATGATCACAAGGATTGGGATAGAGGTTAAATGATGTTGATATATTGCTGTTGACCGATGTCGTTAATTTACTCAACTCAAAAGTGATCTTTCCAAAAGAATAGGCAGGAAGAGTTATAGGATCTTGATTGTCATTTAATTCAATAAGAGTATAATCATCAAAATAGTCGGGATAATCTGAACAGCCTTTATTCGAAGAAAACATACTTTCGGCATCCAACCATTCAATATTGAATTGATAGATTTTTTTATTGGTCGCTGTAGAGCTGTCATTTTGAATTTGAAAACGAACGTTTTGGATGGGTAATATCAAGTCGGTCTCCGCTTGATTGATAAAATGTAACGTAAGCTGAGTTTGATCGTTGTTCATATACAACCAAAAGTGATGGTCGAGTGTACTGTCGTAATTTTCTCCTATCCAAACTGCCGGATCGAAGTCGGTTAACTGCAATTTTTCATGGTCCGTTTTAGAAATATAGTCGAATGCATGATACATACTCTGCTTGATGACAGTTGGCGATCCGGTGGCATTCATGTCTCTGGTTCTAATCAAAGCAAATTGATTGTGATCTAATGCGTAAGTAAGATGATAATTGGCCTGAGTGATATGGTATTGATCTTGGTAGCGATTCAGCTCATTCAAAAAACGATAAGTATGACCGGCATGGGCAAAGGTATTACCAAAAGCTCCGGCACCATTGATGTTCCATTCTGTTACCCATAGGGGTTGATGGCCGATTTCAGCAGTGATTTTCTCCAGTTGCCATGGAATAACCTCTTCAAAATAAAAGTTGATCCTGTTTTTTATAAAAATAGATAGCTCTTCTTTGGATAAAGCATCAAATATCTCACAGTCGGGCAAGCCTTTATGATACAAGTGTGGAATGGCGGCATCGTAGAAATCAAACCGACCGATGAATTTGTTCCATAGTTCGTGGTATTTGGCATTGGCGTTGGTGTATTCAATAATCTCAAACGCATCTATTTCTAAAGTTTTGACACCAAAACTTACACCCGAAATCACTATGCCGGTCGGTACATCCCAAATATCTTTGATCACTTCATTATACATGGAGGTAATCAAAACATACTTGATGATGGCTTGCATATAGGTTTTTAATGGAAGTGTAATTGTGCCATATTGCTCAGCGATAGAATCTGGTGTGGTGCAGTCGAATGGTATTTCTGATAAGTCATCATCTTGCAACATGGTATAGGCGTAATTTTCATTACCCATTTCTATGCCTTTTATGGAAAGTCCATTTTGAATTAAAAACTGTAATGCTCCAATATTTTCAGAAAAGCGTTCCAAAAATCCGTTTTGGGAAGCCAGATCATTTACTATCCAGGCCATTACAGGATCGCTTATTACGTGCAACATAGTTTCTGCTGCAGCTTCCATCATGGCGCTATCCAAATCAGCCATATCTTGATCTAGATAGGGAGCAATTAAAAGAGCGTGTTCTTCAATTAAATCGTCAATGAGTGAGTTGTAAGGAAAAAAATCACCATTGAAGAAATGAGTCATGATGTTCAACACATAGTGCGTACCGATAGGTTTCCCTTGCTTTTCCTCTAATTGCTGAATAAAACTGACGTAGCTATGAATAAAGTTAACGGGATATAAGGAATCGGATTTTACTTTTTCGGCAAAGCCTTTGACCGGAAAATAATCGGGTCGGCAAAAGAGATCGTGAGTGGAAGTGCCATAACCGTGATCACCATTGAAGTGATAAAATTGAGAAATTGTGCCACCCGGAAATCTAAAATTAGTAAGATCCAGTTCGGCAATGGTGTTCAAGAGATCGTCGCTAAAATATAAAGTGTCGAACTGACCGGCATCATGATTGAAATTTCCTTCCAGAATGCTATAAAAAGAAAATGAGCTGCCGGACAAGAAATCAGGATTGGCCAATTGATTGGAATGACTTTGAAGGATAACATTTTGTCCGCTAACGGTTGTAATTTGAAATGCAGCGAAAAGAAATATTAACCATATTTTGAAGGTGTTCATCATTGACGTAAAATTAACTCATTGTTAAGTGGGTAGGGGTAACAATTTTAGAATATTATCGAACGGAATGGCGATTAAATTTGTTTATATCGTTGTAATTCAATGGGGTGTGTAAATAAATGTTTTTTGTATTTCAGTTTGCTCGATTGTTAAGGATTTATTATCTTTAACTATGACTCGTAAGAGTGAAGACGTGTTAAGAAACCTAACAGGATAATAAATAGGTTCAATATACTGACTAAAGAGCGGGCCTCGATCCTTGATTTTTTTCAGCAGGGACTCTAACTTTTAGACAAGGGGATTATCGATAGTGGGTTGCGACCATAGCTTAAATAAGAAAGGTTTCTAAGCCTCCTTCACTTTTACGATTTTTTTATGCCCATAGGTTGGAAACACATTCCCGTAGCAATCATCTTAAGTCCTCTGTTCTGAAATTCTGCTAATTACACTAAGCTAAATTGCTATTTTAATTGAGAAATGATCGCGGTTTACCGAGGATTTTCGACCCATTTACCAATTAAAAAAACGTTACGATTAAATACCTTTTGAACATTTCCTATGCATGCATTGTATTTTTATCGAAGCAATAATTATCAATAAATCACTACTAAATATAGCACAATGAGCTACTTTAAATTACCCGAAGAAATATTAAAAGGCGGATCTTTTCTTGTAGAAGATACCAAATCAGATGAAGTATTTATTCCTGAAGAGTTCAACGAAGAACAATTGGGGATATATGATATGGTGAAAGATTTTTGTTTGAAGGAAATACATGGTTTAGGCATACTTAAAGTGGCCCAAATGGATGCCAGTAAGCACATGGACGAGATACTGGCGATTTTCGATAAAGCCTCAGAATTGGGATTGATGAGTGTGGCCATTCCGGAAGAATACGAAGGGTTGGGATTGGATTTTAATACCGGCTTGCTTTACAGTGAAGCCATTTCAATGGCTTTTTCATTTGCTACCACTATCGGCGCACAAACATCTATTGGCTCTTTACCGATTGTGTATTATGGAACAGAAGAACAAAAGAAGAAGTATTTACCGGGCATTGCTTCCGGTGAAATCAAAGCAGCGTATGCACTAACAGAACCTTCATCGGGATCGGATGCCAACTCGGGCAAGACCAATGCAACTTTGAACAAAGCTAAGACTCATTATATCTTAAACGGACAAAAAATGTGGATCACCAACGGTGGTTTTGCTGATGTATTCATCGTATTTGCCAAAATTGATGATGATAAAAATTTGTCGGCCTTCATCGTTGAAAAGGCGTTTGGTGGTATTGAGCTGGGTGCTGAGGAAAAGAAGCTGGGTATTAAAGCATCCAGTACGGTTCAAGTATTCTTTAATAACTGTGAAGTGCCGGTAGAGAATCTTTTATCTGAAAGAGGAGAAGGCTTTAAGATTGCTTTGAACATTTTGAACTCAGGAAGGGCTAAGTTGGCTGCCGGTGGCGTAGGCGGTGCTAAATTTGCATTGGATCAAGCTATCAAGTATGCGAATCAGAGAGAGCAGTTTGGAACACCAATTTCCAGTTTCGGTGCCATGAAATACAAAATTGGACAAGGAGTGGCTTGGGCATTCGCAACAGAATCAGCCGTTTACAGAACAGGTTATAATATCGATAGAAAATATGATGCACTTCGAGAAGAAGGAGCCACGGATTCAGAAGCCAAAGTAAAATCGCTGAGAGAATTTGCCATTGAATGTGCCATCATTAAAGTGCAAGGATCAGAGTTGTTGGACTATGCAACAGATGAGGCGTTACAAATACACGGAGGAATGGGATATTCTATGGAAACCGGCATTGAAATGGGCTATAGAGATGCAAGGATTACCAGGATTTATGAAGGAACCAATGAGATCAACAGAATGCTTTCTGTGGCAGAATTGACCAAGAGAGCCATGCAAACAAAAGAGATCAATTTAATGGGCGAAGGCAAAAAAATCCCGGCGCATTTAATTGGTGAATTGATCCCTTTCAGAAGCGGTAAAAAATTGAAGGAAGAAACGAGAATAGTAGAAAATATTAAAAAGGCTTTCTTGTTAATCTCAGGTGCTGCCGGAAGAAGCTTAGGAAAAAAATTAGTGGATGAGCAAGAGATAGTCATGAATTTTGCAGATATTCTGGCAGAAGCTTTCATTTGTGAGTCGGCTTTATTGAGAGTTAAAAAACTGGCCAAGAATAAAGATTTGGATCAAAAAAATCTGGATATTAAAAAAGCAGCTATGAGATTGTACCTGTACGAAGCTTTGGATAGAGTAAGAAAAGCAGGTTATGATGCTATCAACAGTTATGCGAGCGGAGCAGAAAAAATAGTGATGAGAAGATTGTTGATGTTGTTGACACCACCGTATGAAATCAATCCAAAGAGTTTACGCAGAAAAGTAGCAGAGGCTTGTATTGAAGCCGACGGCTATTGTTTGTAAGAAACTGTAAATTCAATTATATGGGCATTTCTGACAGCAGGAATGCCCTTTTTTATTTCGCATCTATATAAAATAAGTCATATATTACTGGAATTATCCATTAATGTTTTTACACCCAAATGCTTCCTGCTAAGCACTCATGTATCATCATCGGAAACACTTCTTTACTCATAAGATGTGCAAAATGTCTAATTAGCAGTGATTGGGAGATTAAATGGATTGGTTCGTCAGATCCTAAAGTAATTGCTTTTTGTCGGCAGGAGGATATTCCCATTATTACTGACAGTTCGAGCTATAAAACAGAATTATGCTCAACGGAGTATGATTATCTGTTCAGCATTGTGAATGATGTCATTTTGGATTTGGAGATGATTAGTTCTGCTAA
>JAGQYH010000173.1:2404-5559 GCA_020436175.1 Bacteroidota bacterium | reverse complement strand
TTATAATGGTAACCGGTAATGGCAGTACAATTTCACCCTTTTGTTTGATCTCAACTTTTAGAATATTATCGGCTTTCTCCACCGTTCCAATGCTTCCGTCAACTACACCATCAGTATTTATCCAATCTTGAAAGAAGAAGTTTAAATCCTTGCCTGAACATTCTTCGAAATGGTTTTGTAAGTCATGGGGATGGATATGTTTAAACTGATACGCTTGGAAAAATGATCGAATACAAGCGTCAAATTGTTCTCTTCCCAAATACTTTTCCAGGTAGATGATTTGATGAGGAGCTTTGGCGTACAAGGAAAAATATGTGTTGGCATCTGTAAAGTCTGCAGCATGCAAACCAACGGCTTGATGAATATTTCTGTTTTCCAATTGGCGTAACAATATCTTTTCACCAGAACCATAATCAATACCATCGAAGCCAAACATTTTAGCCACTTTTCGTTCCGTAACCACATTGGCAGGTTGATATTCATGGACTGCATGTTCGCTATTATAACGTTTATCATAATAGGATGAAAAACCTTCATCGATCCAGGGTGCTGCTCTTTCATTACTGGCTAAAATGCCTTGCCACCAGTTGTGTGCCACTTCATGAGCAATTACACTTTCCAAGTAAACTTCATCGTAATCATTCAAAATAGTGATCATGGGATATTCCATTCCGCCACCGGCTTTTAAAGACCCTTCAACAATGGTGCAATGATCATAAGGATAAGGTCCTATCAAATCTGAAAAGAGCAATAATGCATTTTTGGTATACTCGTGCGCTTTCAACCACCTTTCCGATTCGGTTAAATAGTAGGTGTTAACTTCAACTTCATGGCCATTTGGTAGAATTGCTTTCTCAGAAATAATCTTAAAATCCGGACTGGCAAACCATGCAAAATCGTGAACCTTGTTCTGATCATAAATTAATGTGATTGAGCTATCACCTGAAGTTTGAGAAGTGAGTTGCCCGGTAGCAGCCACCACATAATTCTCGGGCACGGTTATCTCAACATGGTAGGAGCCAAACTCTGCATAAAACTCTCCTTGATCCAGATAAGGCATAGGATGCCAACCGTCTTTGTCATAAACAGCCGGTTTAGGATACCATTGAGTAATGGCAAAATAGCCATTTCCGGTACCCATTCTTGATATGGATGCTGGAACTTTTACAGTAAAAGGTGTTGTAATCTCAATAGACTCTCCTGGTAACAAAGGCGAATCGAGTACAATAAATCCAATATCCGGATCTTTTTCTAATTTTTGAAAGGCGGCAGTTTGGCCATCAACTTTAAAATTCAAATGACCGATAGCCCCCAGATCTTCTCGATCCAGCATATCCATGGCGAGGTTATTATTTTCCAATAGCTGTTTAGCCAAGGCGGTATTATATCTAGAATAAGCATTGGGCCAAAGGTGTATCCATATAGTATCCAAATGCTGATCGGCATTATTCCGGTAAATCATTTGAATGTCGCCTTCCAGCGTTTTGTTGGCAACATCCAACGAAACATTGATGTCGTAATCAACCGTTTGTTGCCAATAGTTACCATTGGCAAAAGAAGAATGGGTTACAAAAAGTATTGAAAATAGGATAAGGATTTTAGGCATCGGTAATTTATATGTTAAAGCATTCTTCTTAATAAAATAAAATCAAAACTAAAATAGCAGAATTTAATTAGTTCTACTTTTGTTATAGCTAAAATAAATGGCTTTAAACAGTTGTTAATACTGTGGAATAATAAAGTCATGGGACTAGAAATTAATGATTAGATTAGCTAATACGTCGTTCGAATATGGATTTTTTTGATAATTATGAAAACGAGCAACCCGATATAAGATCGTTGGTTGAGCAATACGAAGAGGCACTGGCTAATAATGTTCAACCTCATATTGATCAGGATGAAGTAGAACAGATTGTTGATTATTATGAGCATGTGGGTCACTACGACAAAGCGCTCAAAGCCATTGAAGCCGCCTTGGAACAACATCCTTACTCCGGATTGATCTTATTAAAGAAAGCACAGATTTTATTCGACCTTAAGATTACCGATGAGGCCATAGAGTGCCTGGATAAAGCGGCCATTTTTGAACCATCGGAGATAGGTATTTATCTTTTGAGATCTGAAATATTAACCTTTCAATCGCAGCATGATGAGGCATTGGAGCAATTGGATAGAGCGATGGAGTTGGCCGATGGTGATGAATCCGGTGATGTTTGGTTACACATGGCAGACGTTTATGAGGATGTAGAAAAATACGATGAAGTTTATGCATGTCTGAAAGCCTGCCTTAAATCTGATATGGAGAATGAGGAAGCATTGAGTCGCATCAACTATTGTATGGAATTAACAGATCAGTTTGAAGATGCCATAGTTTTGTATAAAGAGATCATTGAAGAACATCCTTATTGTTTTTGGGCTTGGTATAACTTGTCGTATGCTTATGCCTCATTGGATCTTTATGAGAAAGCCATTGATGCCTTACAATACGTTTTAGCCATCGATGAAGACGTTAATTATGCCTACAAAGATCTGGCTCAGTATTACCATGAGATAGGTCAATATAATAATGCACTAGAGGCCATAAAAAGTTACAGTGGTAAAACTAAAGCAGAATCAGATGTTCATCTGTTGGAAGGCAAATGTTACTTTGAATTGAAGAATTTAAAGACTTCTAGAGCTTGTTTTAGAAGAGCTATTCGTAGCAATCCTTCTGCGCACGAAGCATTTTATAACTTGGGAATGACTTACATCGCAGAAGAGAAATGGGGACAATCCATACAACATTTGAAAAAAGCGGTGGAACTTTATCCCGATAATATCGAGTATTTGGAAAGACTTTCTGAAACCGCACTTCATGCGGAGGATTACGAGGAAGTAAGATACAGTTGCTCGAAGGCGATTAAATTAAATCTGAAATATTCCAGACTGTATATCACTTTAGCATTATCATATCTGTTTAATGGTGAAGAAGAAAAAGCTTTAGATACCATTGATCAAGGCATAAGAGAATGTTTGTCGAATATTGATTTACAATATGTGAAGGCAGCCATTTTATTAATGTTGAACAAAAGAAAAGCAGCCATATTAGACTTTGAAGCGCTGTTGGCTGAGGACTTCGGGGCACATACAATTGTCTTCAAATACTTTCCGTCACT
>JAGQYH010000173.1:0-2304 GCA_020436175.1 Bacteroidota bacterium | reverse complement strand
TCTAGTCTGATAGTCGACTTCAATATTTTTTATAGTTTCACATCAAAATACAGCAATTGAAAAATAGAATCTATTTAAGTTTGAAAGGTGCTGCAATGGGTGTGGCAGAAACAATTCCGGGCGTATCCGGTGGAACTATAGCCTTTATTACCGGTATTTACGAAGAACTGATCAATAGCATCAAAGCTTTTCATCCTTCATTGATTACTACTTTCAGAAAAGACGGTTTTGGTGCAGTTTGGTCCAAGATCAATGGTAACTTTTTGATCTTTCTTTTGGGTGGAATGATTATTGGTTTAGGCGTTGGATTAGTGGCGGTCGATTATTTTCTAACGAACTATCCTCCAATTGTTTGGGCTTTCTTCTTTGGGTTGATCATAGCTTCCATCATATTTGTGGGCAAACAGATCAAAGATTGGAAAATTGGAACCGTTTTTATCTTTATGATCGGAGCAGCGATTGCCTATGGCATTTCCATCTTGCCCATTGCACAAGCCAATGATAATTTGATATTCATTTTCTTTTGTGGTGCAGTAGCGGTTTCGGCATTGCTGTTACCCGGTATTTCAGGCAGCTTTATCTTATTGATTCTGGGCATGTATCAGTTCATTTTGCACGACACTTTAAAAGATGGGGTTTTGGTTCAAAGAGATGTACACGCCATGATTATTATGGGCACTTTTGGCATTGGCATGATCGTAGGATTGGCGCTTTTCTCCCGCGTTTTGTCCTGGGCTTTGCGGAATCACCATAATTTTACGTTGGCATTGTTGGCCGGCTTTATGTTGGGTGCTTTAAATAAGTTATGGCCTTGGAGGATTCCAACCGTAGTGATGGATGAAGAAGGTCAAGTACACGATTTTATAACCGGTATGTCAATCGATAAGATCATCAAAGAAGTGAATGTTTTGCCGGCACAATATGTTGAACAACTCGGAGAACCATCGTTTGTTGTTCCTGTTATTATAAGCGTAATAGTAGGTTTTGCATTAGTAATGGTATTAGACAGCAAGAGTGAAGTGAAATTGTAATGAAACAATTCGGTCTCATAGGATATCCATTAAGCCATTCATTTTCTAAAAAATATTTTGCAGATAAGTTTGAAAATGAACACATCAGTAATTGTCAATACGATAATTATCCGCTAAAGGAGATTAACGAATTCAGTGACTTGGTTGCCAATACATCATTGGTGGGATTGAATGTGACCATTCCATATAAACAGGCGGTTATTCCATTTTTAAATGATTTGGATGCTGAAGCCGAAGCCATTGGTGCCGTGAATACTATTCAAATAAGAAACAAAAAGCTAAAAGGCTTTAACACAGATGTTTATGGATTTGTAGAAAGTTTGATGCCTTTCATTTTGGAAAGAAATCATTTAAAAGCTTTGATATTGGGAACAGGCGGGGCTTCCAAAGCAGTGGCATTTGGTTTAAAGAAATTGCATATTCCTTATGAGTATGTTTCAAGACAAAAAACGGATAATGGAACGACATATGATGCTTTAACTATAGATCAAATCAAGGAGCATCATTTGATCATCAATACTACGCCACTGGGAATGTTTCCAAATGTTGATGATGCACCTTCTATCCCTTATGATGGAATTGGAGACGAACATATTCTTTATGATCTGGTGTATAATCCCGAAGAAACTTTATTTTTAGTAAAAGGAAAGGAAAGAGGAGCTCAAACAAAAAATGGTTTGGAAATGTTACACCTGCAAGCAGAAAAAGCTTGGGAAATATGGAACAAATGACAAATTCGATTTCAAGCTCAAACGCAAATTCAAACACAAGTACAAATTCCGGTAAAAACTAAATGACTCTTTATAAAAAATTAAGCATCAGATAATGACCCAAGATCAAAGCAATAGCAGACCACCTTTAGATTTTAGCAATACAGCTGTAGCATTTGCTTACCGCAAAAAATTTGATTTGATTAAGGCGTACAACATGTTCTACCTCATGAAGTATGATTGGTTGGTGAAAGTAGGCACCAATGTAACGATGAAGGCGGTTGAAAGTGGCATAGTGGCTCCATTCTCAATAGCCATGAAGCCAACAGTATATAAGTTGTTTTGTGGAGGACCTTCCTTGGAAAGATCAGTAGAGAAAATAGATCGATTGTATGAATATGGTGTTCAATGTATTTTGGATTATGGCGTTGAAGCGCAAGAGAACAGCCAAGGATTTGAACAAACAGAAGCGGAAATTAAAAAGGCAATCAAATTTGCACATGAGCAAGCCTCAGTTCCCATCGTTGTGTCCAAGTTTACAGGATTGATTCGATTTTCAATTT
>JAGQYH010000172.1 GCA_020436175.1 Bacteroidota bacterium | reverse complement strand
GAAGACATTTAGAGCCATTTTTGGTTAAATGCTTAGTCCATTCGTTCCGGTTGAAGTTGGGCATTGATTATTTGGATTTTACGTTTGGCATTAATAAAAGTGCCCACAACACATTCGCATTATTAGTGTAATACAAGGCAAAACCAATTAATCCGAAAAATCCTAAATACATTACCGAAATCCATAGATATCTCATCTCAAATCCATTTTAAATTGTTCAATTTTACTTTCTAAGGCTTTTGCCGGTCAATACAATCACATTGCACATTTCCCTTATTCTATCCGGCACACGCTCGCCATAAAGGGCATCTATGGTAACTTCATCACCACTTGATTTTATTAGCTTATTTGTGGATAGATGGGTTTTCTTTTTGCTTTTCTTGAATAGAAAATATCTTTGCTCAAGCAATAGCTTCATCTTTTCGACTTTATCTTTTCCGTTGAAAGATTCAATGTCATCATTGGTTCCTAAATCGTCAATGATTAGGTTGTGTATGAAATATGGGGAAACATCCTTTTCGTTTACAATGAAGTTTTCTGAAATCATCCTGCCACTTATCGGATTAGGAACATTTCTAATTTTTGACATGGCGTGAAGTAGCATTGTTTTACCGGTGCCAACGGATCCAACTAACATGATCGATTTATCAAATGATGGACTGTTTAAAACCAATTTGCTTTCTAAAAATCTATCATCCCTAAAAATATACCACATCAAAAGCTCTGCATGGTTTTGATTGATTTCTGAATTAAAACCGGAATCGTACAAGTTAGATTCTGATTGAAATATTTTCCATGCCCTTTTTACGGTAATGGATTTCTTTTCCTTTTCGGCAAAAACACCTTCCCAATACTTTTTCTGCTTTTCGGCAATTATCGGATCAACTTCGTACAAGTCTGGTCTTTCCTTTTTGTGAGCTTCAATTTGTTCAGGAGTGCCAAATCTTTGAAGATGGAATTTCTTTCTCAATCCATCATTTGGTTTTAGGTTGTCATCTACTCGTATCATATCTGCATGTTTTCGTAATTGGTTTCTGAAATTTTGGTTTTATCGTTCTTTTTGAATTTTTTTCTAGACCAGTTCACAAAATGATCTTTGGCATCTTTCAAATTCACAAATTTTTCGTCGCGCTCTTTCAATCTTTGAATGAAGGCCGGAAATCTATTTTTTACAATTTCCGGTGTCCAATCATTTTCTATGTTCATGCAAATAGCTTCAATCCAAATTTGATCATTTTCTAAAACCGATTTTAGATTTTCGATGGCGATTGCTGTATCATTGTAAACTTGTACATTTGTATACTTGTATATTTGTTTATCTATACTGTCCATGCTTTGCCCTGTGCTTTGCCCTGTGCTTTGCCCTGTGCTTTGCCCTGTGCTTTGCCCTGTGCTTTGCCCTGTGCTTTGCCGTTTTTTGGCATAGCGTTTACCGTGTTTTATCAATGCTTTATCGAGAGATTTCACATCAATTTTTTTCTTATTTTGAATGCAAATTGATATGATATTTGCAGAATATTGATTCTTAGATTTCTCAATCATTTTGATAAATCCCCAACTTATTAGATCATTCAATCCTTTGATGTAGGTTTGATATTTCTTTACTCCGATGGCATCCATTGTCATTTGAGAAGGGAATCCAAACTTTTCTTTCCATCCCAACCTATTACAATGCTCAATTGCAAAGAAGAAAATAGCTGCATGTAATGGCTTTACCATCTCTGGATTCTCAAATGAGAAATCAAAGAATTGTCTGCTTAATGAGTAAACATTTAACTCGGTTTTTAATGCTTCTTTATGAGCCATTTCTTGTTTTATTGGTTTAAAAATTTTTTTCTAATTCATCAAATAAAGTCGGCAATGACTTTTTATATTCTGCTTCCTTGAGATATGTCATTTGATTTTATGATACTTTTTACCATTCAATGAGAATATCAGTTTAGTAAGCTGATCAATTATTCTCTTATTTCTTTTTCTGATATATTTCTTTGGCCTACTCATATAATCCAGTATTCTTTATATCCACCCGGCATACGTTCGGACTGAACATTAATACCGTGTTTGTCTTTTAAATCTTTAATTCTTCGCCTTAAATCCCAAATGTCAAGATCGTTAATGGCTGTTTTTAAGTTCACTCTATTGCCTTTCAACATATATCGGTACAGCGTTTCGCATTGATCGCTGAAATGCTCTAAGTTTTCATTTAAAAACATTTGGCTTTCCTTGTTGTTTTCAATGTGGCCTACTGCATCGAAGTTTATGTTTAGTTGTTCCATTGGTTAGCTTTTATCATGTTTTCTATGGCACGTACGGCACCTAAGTTTAATGTTATTTAGATCATAGCATAATTCAGCCCTTCTGCTTTCTTTGGCTTCTTTGACCGAAATAGTATGGCTTAAATCAATCGGTTCACCACAGCTTTCGTTTCTATTGCAATCCTCACAAAAGAAGTAGCCGTGAGTAATTATAAACTCTGCAAGTTTTGCCCTTTTGGCATTGTATATCTTCGCTTCTAAAACTGTTGAATACAAAACCTTTCCATCAGAAGTGTAATACACATTACTTTTAGATACCTTTCTCATATCAAATCATCCCTTTGGTTATAAATGGCCCAGATTAAAGCTAGAAAGAATATCCATATCATCACGTTCAATATCATTGCTTAGTTTTTTAAAATGGTTATCGTAATCTTTTCGCTTTTTATAGTCAATTTGTGACATCTTTAATAATCTTTTGGCTTCATTGCAGAATGTCCAATGTTTATCAAAACTACATCCGCATTTAAGTTTTATCATATAACAAAAAATGCCCGCCAAATGTAGAACGTGGATGAACTCATAAGGCAGGCATTAATAAAAGTATGTTTTGTTTGAAGTTCCACGTTCATGTTGCTAATATAGTGAATAGTTTTTAGTTTTTATAGCGATAACTTTTAAAAAGGCAAATCATCGCTTTGTTCGTCTAAGTCAAAATCATCCCTTTGATTTGATTCAACCTTTACAACTTCTTCTTTGGACATTTTTTGTCCAAATTCTTTTGCTTGTCCTACAAATATGGTATCTGCCTTAGATTCCCTTTCCTCTTTTGATTGGCTAATTGCCACAAAGTGAGTGTGACCGTATTGATCAGCTTCTTTCTTTTTTACAATAACCAAATCAATATACTTTCCTTTTTCTCCGTTAATAATCCGGTCTTTAGGTATTCTTAATAAGTTAATTTTAGCTACTATCATTTTTCTTAAAGTTTTATGGTTTTATAATAATTACGCCCGGATTCAATTCGCTTATAAGCCAATTCAATATCTTTTTGATTTCGTTCAAACTCGAAAATCTTTACCCTTTTTTCTGCCGGAATAGCAACAAAGTCATTTACTACTGCATTGGGAAAATATGCGCTTCTAGCAACATCAAATGCTTCATCTGTGAAGATGTGATTTTTGGCAATCTCATATTTTAGTTGATCCGGTATGTCTTCTTCTTGACAACATAACTTCCACGACAGCCTTCTAAATTCATCAAGTAACAAATGGTCGGGTGTATCAAGCAAACAGTAAACAGTCCTGGCCTTGTCCTTTCCCCATAAATCCATATAGGCTTGACCTTGCCAATAGTTCGATGTTGTCAATTCAGCTTCTAAGAATGTAAATAAATCCCAACTTACTTTTATGTCATCAACTCTTTTTGAGATAAGCAAATCGCATTCTCCGGTGAAGTAGTCGTTTTCCTTTCTATCCTTATTTTTGAAACCCAAAACACCTTCAACATCACAATAAAGATCAATGCCCTGTTCTTCAATCTCAATGCCTTTATCTAAGTATTTGGACTGTATTTCTTTTCTCCTTCCCAACTCATTTTCTACCCAAATTTCACGCACTACCGATTCAGAAGTTTTGCCTAACTTTTGATCGTTTTCTGATTTTTGCTTTTCTAGTAAGTAACCAAGTCTAATGGCTTGATTGTCGGTTAATGCCTTTGGCTTATTTCTAAGTTCCTTTATTTCAACTGACTGACTTTCAGTAAGACATGAATAGCCGGTCATAAATGTTCCCAATTTTGATGCTCTTATTTTCATTGCAGTTCATTTTTACGGTTATTGGCAGCTTCCAGAACTTCATCATCCATCTTTAAGTCATCCGGCAAGTTTTCATAAGCACTATTCAAATCATCAACGCTTTCACACTTTGAGATAAAATTCAATGTTCTGTTCTTGTCGATATCAAACTGGTTCGATTCACTTACTATTGTGGCTTCTTGATAATCATCTTCAGTCCACATATTTACAGATCCAAAAAGGTGAGGGAGATAGAAGTTGCCAATTTGCCTTATGCCGTGAAATCGCATTTTATTTTTTTTAGCAAATCCCATCGCTTTGCTGTTTTTAAGTACTTGATCACTATCTTTCACATCTTCTTGATAGTGTTCGTTGTCGTTGTACACTATAACAGTAACACCTTTGTCGGATTCATTTTCAAATTTGATTTTATATCCTGCTTTGGTCAATCTTGAAACCATACCTTTGCCGTAAAGCTCTATTTTCCCTTTAACGATGTAAAGACTATTCATGCTTTCAAGTTGTGTCATTCCCATTTCTTGACCGGCACGAATTAAAACATAGCATTGTTCAGGGCTTATGTTTGGGAATGCACCGGACTTTGAAAACTTTTCGGCAACTTTCAATTCATAATCCATCAATGCTATTTTGTTAGCGATTTCCGGCGATGCCATTAACATTTGATTCTTTTCTTTTACTGCCAATCCTCTTTGAGTAAGCAAGTTGATTTGCTTATTGGCTTCGATTAGTTGTTGCTCTACTGATATTTCAGCAGTTCCGTTTTGTTTGCTCATAATTGTTTGTTTTGTAGTTCTTTAATAGTTTGGCCTTCATACATTTCAAACCTATACATTGCACTTAATGCCATTTTTGATGCTTGATAAAAAGTGTCAGCACTTACTATCGGCAAAAAATTTGATTCAATCTTTGGTGTGAAGCGATAAATTTTAATGGTCGTTTTTGATAGTGATTGATATTCTAACCCTTCTTTATAGTCATAGTGATTTTCTAACTGCACTATGGTCTTTGACCTGAAAACAGCACTTGTAATGTCGTTATTCACCCTCATTCTGAGGCGGTTTATTTCACCATTAGAAGGCGTAAATTCATTATCTGTCATTGGATTAAAACTCATTTCTTTTTCTTTGATTTTTTGCAATATTTGGGTATCTCTTTGTCCGTAATTGGATTAAAATGTATCTCCCTTAAATCGTACTTCTTTTTAGGTTTTTTAGGTTTCTTTTCCATCATTAAGTCTTAATGCCGTTTCTAAATCCATTCTGTAAAGAATAGCACCCGGTCTGTTGTTGTTAAACTTTTGAATACCACAATTACCATTTTCACCAATTACAATGTGATTACCATCTTTAGGTGTATCCAAATCAGATGTTGGCAAAAACTCAATTCTTGATGCTTGCATTCTTTTGTGCGCCCAATTCATTAACTTGAAAAAGTTGCGCATTCCTTTATCTTGATTATTATCCATTGTTTCCAACTTTTATTAGTTCTTCAGTTATAGGGTC
>JAGQYH010000171.1 GCA_020436175.1 Bacteroidota bacterium | reverse complement strand
GCTCAGCGATGAAGTAGTTGTACGGATGAGTGCCGAAGTAGCCGATCAATATGGCTATGAAGTGGTCAAAACTATATTCACTACGGATGGAGATGTGTATCGGGAGATGGCTTATGTAAAGGCACCCATTACAAATGTGCCTTTTATGAAAAACAACGAGTTGGACTACTCCAGAATCTTGTGGTTTTTAGGTGATAATGCGGCTGATTTGGTGTGGATCGTTTTTGTGATGATGTCGGTGGTGGTTATTGCCGCAGTGAGCAATGGCGCCAACCTGACCGATGGACTGGATGGTTTGGCAACCGGAGTTTCGGCTATTATCGTATTTACATTAGCCATATTTGTGTACGTATCGGGTAACCTCAATTTCGCTGATTATCTGAATATCATGTATATCCCTAATGTCGGGGAAATGACAATCTTCTGTGCCGCCATGTTGGGAGCTTGCATTGGATTTTTATGGTACAACTCTTATCCGGCACAAGTATTCATGGGTGATACGGGCAGTTTAGCCTTGGGCGGAATGATTGCTACCATTGCTTTGATCGTAAGAAAGGAATTACTCATTCCGATCTTTTGTGGCATTTTCTTGATCGAGAATCTTTCGGTGATGCTGCAAGTATCTTATTTCAAATATACCCGTAAGAAATATGGAGAAGGCAGAAGGATTTTCAAGATGGCGCCTTTACATCATCATTATCAGAAAATTGGAATGCACGAAGTGAAGATCGTCACTCGATTTTGGATTGTTGGGATCCTGTTAGCTGTATTTGCCATCATCACTTTAAAAATCAGATAAGTCAATGAGCAATAAAAAACATATCAATCAGAAGTTGGACAAACAAAGCAGAATTGTTGTTTTGGGTGGCGGTGAGAGCGGTGTTGGTGCTGCGATCTTAGCACAACAAAAGGGCTATGATGTGTTTGTTTCTGATTTTGGCAAAATTAAAGATCGGTTCAAAGCTGAATTGGAAGCGCATCAAATTGCTTTCGAAGAACAAATGCATACGGAAGAAAACATCCTGAATGCTGATATAGTCGTGAAGAGTCCGGGTATTCCTGAGAAAGTCGACATTATTAAAAAGATCAGAGCAAAGAATATGGCAATCATTTCTGAGATCGAGTGGGCAGCAAGATTTATTGATGGTAAAATTGTTGCCATTACCGGGAGTAACGGAAAAACAACTACGACATCATTAACCTATCATATTTTAGAAAAGGCAGGGTTGAATGTTGCTGTGGCCGGAAACATCGGAAAAAGTTTAGCAAGAACTGTTTCGGAAAATCACTTCGATTATTATGTAGTGGAAGTAAGCAGCTTCCAATTGGATGACATTGAAAGTTTCCAACCTCATATCTCTGTGATCACAAACATTACGGAAGATCATCTGGATCGATATAACTACAATTTTGAAGAGTATATCGCTGCTAAAATGGCGATAACTACTAACCAAGATCAAAACGATTACTGCATTTACTGTCTTGATGATGCAGTAACCAAACAACATATTCAAGCTGTGAGAAACACTACCTGTATTCCATTTTCATTGGAAGAAAGTGTCAGCGAAGGAGCTTTTATTCAAGACGATCAATTCATTTTTCAGTTAAAAAAAAACGATTTACCATGCCAATTAGAGAGTTTGCACTAGTAGGAAGACACAACCATTACAATGCGATGGCCGCAGGAATTGCCGCCAAATTATTGGGTGTCAGAAAAGATATTATTCGCGAAAGTTTGCAAGACTTCAAAAGCCTTGAGCATAGAATGGAATATGTGTTAACGATTCGGGGAATTGAATTCATAAATGATTCTAAAGCAACCAATATCAATAGTACATGGTTTGCATTGGAATCCATGAATAAAAATGTCATCTGGATTGCCGGTGGCAAAGACAAAGGCAATGATTACGAAGAATTAAAGAAGTTGGTGGGTAAAAAGGTTAAAGCAATTATCTGCTTGGGTGTAGATAATGAAAAGTTACACCATGCTTTTGCCAGTGAAGTAGGCTATATCGTTGATACTCAAAGTATGGAGGAAGCGGTGAAAATGGCTTACAATTTAGCAGGTAAAGGAGAGGCCGTTTTATTATCTCCGGCATGTGCCAGCTTCGACCTCTTCGACAATTATGAAGATAGAGGCAATCAATTTAAAAGAGCGGTAAGATCCTTATAATAAATTGAAGAAATGTAATGCTTAAAAGTATAGTAGAAAATATTAAAGGCGATAGATACATCTGGATGATCATTTTAGCATTATCAGCCATATCATTATTGGCTGTATATAGCTCTACTAGAACCTTAGCCTATAGATACCACGCCGGTGATACGGAATACTATCTTTTTAAACATCTTTTCATATTGAGTTTGGGATTGATGATGGTATATCTGGCACATCGAATAGATTACAGATATTATTCCAGGATCGCTCAGTTGTTACTAATCATTTCTATTCCGCTACTATTTTATACCATCTTTTTTGGGGTAGAATTGAATGATGCCAAACGCTGGATCACTTTGCCGATAGTCAATTTATCTTTTCAAACATCCGATTTAGCAAAGCTGTCTTTGATCATGTATACCGCTCGTACTTTGTCTAAGCGGCAAGGAGTAGTTGATTCATTTCAGAAGGCTTTTGTTCCGGTGATCATACCTATTTTGATCGTATGTGGATTGATTGCTCCGGCGGACCTTTCCAGTGCCGCTATTTTATTTATGACGTGTTTGATCATTATGTTTATTGGAAGGGTGAATTTTAAATATATCGGCGCAACGATCTTGGGTGGCGCCATTGTTTTGGGCATCATCATTTTAATTGGCTATGCTTTTCCGGGAACCACAAGAATGGATACATGGGTAAGCAGAGTGAATGAATTTTTGAATCCTGATGTCATTTCTTATCAAAGAGAGCAGGCCAATATTGCTATCGCCAATGGCGGAATTTTTAGATTGGCTCCGGGCAAAAGTATCCAATGTAATTTCTTACCGCATTCTTATTCCGACAATATTTATTCAACTATTATTGAAGAATACGGACTTACCGGAGGCGCATTTGTCCTATTCCTTTACCTTTTTCTGTTATGGAGAGTGATACGAATAATCGGTAAAAGTCCTAGAGCTTTCGGTGCATTGCTGGCAGTTGGATTAGGGATGAGTTTGGTGATTCAAGCCTTGATTCACATGGGGGTTAATGTAGGCATCTTACCGGTAACGGGTTTAACCTTGCCTTTGGTCAGTATGGGAGGTACTTCCATATGGTTCAATGGAATTGCTTTGGGAATAATATTAAGTGTAAGCGTACATATTGAAGAAAGAGAAGAGCGAATGCAAGAAGCCAAGAATAATTTAGTAACCAGTTAAAACAGAATTGAGCACCAATAAAACATATAAGATCATTATTTCCGGTGGAGGAACCGGAGGACATGTGTTTCCGGCCATTGCTATTGCCAATGGGCTACGGGAAGTGCTGTCTTCAGTGGAGATCTTGTTTGTGGGGGCAAAGGGTAAATTGGAAATGACTAAAGTTCCGGAAGCAGGTTATGAGATAATAGGTTTAAATATCAGCGGATTTCAAAGAAGTTTATCCATTCAAAATTTATTATTCCCATTCAAATTGATCATAAGCTTGATCCGATCTTTTATCATCATAGCAAGATTTAAACCGGATGTAGCAATAGGTGTGGGCGGATATGCCAGCGGGCCTTTGCTTTTTGCAGCCGCCAAAAAAGGAGTGCCAACCGTTTTGCAAGAACAAAATTCATATCCGGGTATCACCAATAAAATGTTAGCTAAACATGCTCAAAAAATTTGTGTGGCCTATGATGGTTTAAACAATTTCTTTGAAAGCAATAAGATTGTAAAAACCGGCAATCCGGTGAGAAAGGAGATCAGTTATGGTGCTATGGATCAAATAGCAGCCAAAGAGTATTTTGGATTTGAAAGAGATCGTTCCTTGATTTTGGTGATTGGCGGAAGTTTGGGGGCAAGAACCTTGAATGAAAGTATGTTCAACGGATTAGATAAGATCAAAGATGAAAGTTTACAGCTGCTTTGGCAATGTGGTAAACTGTACTTTGATGAGTTTGATGGAAAATTGAATAAGGAGAAATATACCAATGTTCAGTTAACCAAATTTATCACGGAAATGGACAAGGCTTATGCTGCTGCCGACTTGATCATTTCCAGAGCAGGAGCCTTATCCATTTCAGAATTGTGTTTGATTGGAAAGCCGGTCATTTTGGTGCCTTCACCCAATGTGGCTGAAGATCATCAAACTAAAAATGCAATGGCATTGGTCGAGAACAATGCCGCAATGATGGTCAGTGATGCTGATGCACGAGAAAATCTGGTGATCGATGCCATCAAACTGATCAGAAACAAAAATAAAATGACTGAGTTGGGAAACAATATCAAGGCAATGGCCTTCCCCGATGCCACAGAGCAAATAGTAGCAGAAATTATAAACATTATTAAGCGATAGTTTGAATTTTAAAAACATACATAACATCTATTTTATCGGTATTGGTGGCATTGGAATGTCAGCATTAGCCAGACATTTTAATCAGAATGGTTATCATGTTTCGGGTTATGATAAAACAGCTACTTCCTTAACCCAACAGTTGGAAAAGGAAGGTATGTCTATCACTTATGAAGATACGATCGACACACTTCAAAAAAATGCTGATCTGGTGATTTATACACCGGCTATTCCGGCAGGACATCAGCAGTTTAATTTTTATAAAAACGGTGATTATAAACTACACAAAAGAGCAGAAGTTTTGGGCTGGATTACCAATCAGAAGAAAGGTTTGGCAGTTTCCGGATCACATGGCAAGACGTCAACCAGTGCCATTCTGAATCACATTTTACAAACAGCGGAGTATAGTTGTGCGGCATTTTTGGGTGGTATCAGTTTGAACTATGAAACCAATTATCTTCCCGGTGAAGAGTATTGTATTGCAGAAGCCGACGAATTCGACAGAAGTTTTCATCAACTACATCCTATAGCTTCTATTATCACTTCAGTCGATACCGATCATTTGGACATTTATGGAAATTATGATGCCATCAAATCTGCATTTACACAATTTGCATTACAAACGCGAGAAACTTTGGTGTACAATATTTCTGTGCCGGTTGAAGTAGTCAATAAAAGTGTTAGAACCATCAGCTATGGCTTAAACGATAAGGCGGATTTTTATCCGTCCAAAATAGAGGTTAAAGACGGGAGATATCATTATGATGTAAGTCATCCAAAAGGTAAAATAGAAGGTATTGTTTTACAAGGCGGTGGCAGACATAATGTGGAGAATACTATTGGTGCCATGGCGTTGGCGCATAGTATTGGAGTTGATGAAACAACCATTAAAAATGCCATTGGAACCTATAAAGGTGTTCATCGACGATTCGAGATTCATATTGAGCGGGAAGACTTAGTGTATATCGACGATTATGCTCATCATCCGAGAGAAATTGAAGTGACGCTGGAAACGGCAAAAGAATTGTATAAAGGCAGAAAATTGACCGTTGTATTTCAACCTCATTTGTTCAGCAGAACCAACGATTTGAAAGAAGGTTTGGCCAGTGCACTGAATATTGCCGATGAAGTTTACCTCTTGGATATTTATCCGGCAAGAGAAAAACCAATCGAAGGGGTTACAAGTG
>JAGQYH010000170.1 GCA_020436175.1 Bacteroidota bacterium | reverse complement strand
TTGCTCTTTTTTATTTCACCTTTTCAAAATATCCGGTACTTCTGTTTTTCCGTACTTCATCCCATGAAAAATATTGCCCGTTCATGGCAATATAAACCCCACTGGGCAAAAGTTGGGCAAATGCCAATGCATTTCCGAGATTAAAAAACCCATCGGAACTACCAAACTTATAAGGAATTAAAGCACCTGTTAAGATGATGGTCTTATTTAAATTGGCAGCGGCGATCACTTCTGCAGTTTTGACCATGGTATCCGTTCCATGGGTGATCACAATTTTATCGGTATCCGACCGGTCGCAATTGTCTCTGATGATCTCTCTGTCCTGATCCGTCATATCCAAACTATCAATCATCATTAAAGTCCGAACTTTTACATCTAATGTGCATCTCCCAAGATCAAGCATTTCAGGAATATGTGTTTCGTCAAAATACAACTTCCCATTGATCATGTCGTATTCCTTATCAAAAGTGCCTCCGGTAACAAATATGAAAACAGACATTAATTACGGGTTGATTTAATAAAATAATGGATAGGCTTTCGGATTGGCCTCATGCATGATCTCATAGGCTGCTTCAAACACATCCTGCACGCTAGGTTTACTAAAATAATCACCATCTGTACCAAATGCTCCTCTATGAGGATGAGCCGAAAGTGTTTTGGGCGGGGCATCCAAATATTTAAATATTTCCTGTGTTTCCATGGTTTGTTGCAACATAAATGCGGAAGCACCACCGGGAACATCTTCATCCAGGAAGATGACTCTATTGGTTTTACGAACAGAAGCGGCAATTTTATGATGAAGATCAAATGGCAGCAAAGTCTGAACATCAATTAACTCTGCATGAATATCCACCTCTCTAAGTTGTTTCACGGCATCTTCTGCAATTCTGACGCAAGAACCATACGTTACAATCGTAATATCTTCGCCTTCTTCCAACACTTCAGGCATCCCCAAAGGAACGGTAAATTCACCCGGATTGGCCGGAATTTTTTCCTTCAAACGATAACCATTTAAACACTCGATCACCAAAGCCGGCTCATCTGCTCTTAATAAGGTATTGTAAAAGCCTGCTGCCTGAGTCATATCTCTGGGCACACAAATATGCATACCTCTCAAAGCACTGAGGATCATTCCTAATGGTGATCCGGTATGCCAAATACCTTCCAATCTGTGCCCACGCGTTCTAACGATCAATGGAGCTTTTTGTCCGCCTTTGGTTCTGTACGACAATGTTGCCAGATCATCCGATAAGGGCTGCAATCCATACAATAAATAATCTAAATACTGTATTTCAGCAATCGGTCTGAAACCTCGCATGGCCAAGCCGATGCCTTCTCCAATGATGCTGGCTTCTCTGATTCCCGTATCGTAAACCCGTTTTTTCGTAAATATCTCCTGCAATCCGGCAAAAGCTTGATTCACATCACCTATCTTCCCTACATCTTCTCCAAAGGCCAAAATGGTTTTGTCTCTTTTCAAATTAGCCTCAAAACAGGCATTCAACACTTTGAAACCACTCAAATATTTGGGCTTTTCAGGATATTCAATCGGTACTTCCGGCACTTTTAATGCAGACTGCAATGAATTGGTGAACAAATACGTATTGTATCTTTCGTGATTGATCAGTTTATGCTCTCTGCGCCACTTCACCAAGGCGGAATAATCCACTTCTGTATCCGATTGACCAATTCTCAATACCTCATTCACCGCTGTAAAAATATCCTTCCTCATCGGATCGAGAATAGTTTTTACCTCCTGTGCTACCGCCAGAATTTTGTTCTTTCTTTTACTAACCGCCGCAATTTTATTGATAATTTCCAATGCTTCGGTCATTTCCTCCTTTATCTCATTCTGAAATGCATTCCAAACTCGTTTTTTAGCATCATTCACTTCTATCTTTGCCGCTTCATCGATCTCTTCTAACTGCGCCGCGGTTGCAATTTGTTTCTCAATGATCCACTCCCCAAACTTTTTGATACAATCATATTGCCTTTCCCACTCCAGTCGTTCTTCACTTTTATATCTTTCATGAGAACCACTGGTAGAATGGCCTTGTGGTTGCGTCAATTCTTCAATATGAAAAAGTGCCGGAATATGGCTCTCCCGCATTTCCTTTATGCCAAATTGATAGGCCTTGATCAATGCCGGGTAATCCCAACCTTTTACTTTATAAATATGAAAACCTCTTTGCTGTTCATCTATTTCAAAGCCTTTGAGTACTTCCGAAATAGAACCTTTGGTGGTTTGCAATTCCTTGGGCACAGAAATTCCGTAACCATCATCCCAAACATTAATGGCTAAAGGAATGCGCTGTACACCTGCAGCATTCACAGTTTCCCAAAAATGACCTTCGGATGTACTGGCATCACCAATCGTCACAAAACAAACTTCATTGCCTTCATCAGAGAATTTGTTCTCTCCTATTTCTTCCCATAATTCTCTGTATTTTTTGGATGCTAAAGCCAAACCTATTGAGCGCAGCATCTGACTTGCTGTCGGAGAATTGTCAGCCGCCGTATTTTTCTGGCTTTTTAAAGTTTTCCAGCTACCATCGGGATTAATGTTTCTGGTGGCAAAATGGTTATTCATCTGTCTTCCTGCCGAATGAGGATCGGCTTCGAGACTCGGACTGGCATATAACTGACCCAACAATTGATCAATGGTAACCATTCCGGTGGCTAATGCAAAAGTTTGATCGCGATAATAGCCTGCTCTGAAGTCACCATTTTTAAAGGCTTTAGCCATTGCGATCTGAGGAAGTTCTTTGCCATCACCGAAAATGCCGAACTTAGCTTTACCCGTTAAAACTTCCTTTCTTCCCAAATAACTGAACTCTCTGCTTAAACGGGCCATTTTATAGTCAGCCAATACTTCTTCCTTAAAATCACTCAAGGAAAGTGAGTCCAATTTTTTAGAATGGGTGGTTGAAAAAGTATCGCTTGATTTTGCCATAGCCTATTTGTTTTCAAGTTAAAACTAAAATGATCGAAAAACTCAATTTAGGAACCTAACCGCAAATATCGCTAAAAATCCAAACTCCTGATGTATGCTGACATCATTTACTTCCCACACCAAATTCTATGAAGGAAAAAGTTTCTTGTCAAAATGCTTTCTTAAATGACCGATAATAATTTTTTGGTATAAATCTTGTTAATCACAAGTTAAAAGCATACAGACTGAAGTTTGTGTTCTTATATTTACAATTCTTATAAAATAAAACAACTATGAAGCATTTATTGACATTGGCATTTGCATTATTGATTTCAGTTGGAATGATTTCCGCACAAGCGAACAACCAAACCGAAGAATTGGTGAGCGGTGCTAAAATTGAATTTGAAAAAACAGTACATGATTTTGGTGACAATCCACAAGGAACGCCTGTTAGTACCGAATTTGTATTCAAAAATGTTGGCACTACACCATTAGTGTTGCAAAATGTAAAAGCTTCTTGTGGCTGTACTACTCCCTATTGGCCAAAAGAACCAATCATGCCGGGAGAAGAATCAAAAATTACAGCTAAATACAACATGTCAAAAGCCGGAAATTTCAACAAGAGCATTACGGTGACGGTAAAACCGGAAGTTGAAACCGACACACCGGAAGTGGTAAGACTAACCATTAAAGGAAATGCGGTAGTGGAAGCACCTCAAAAATCAGTAGAAGAAGCTAAGCCTTCGATCATTACCAATCCTAACATAAACTAGCCGTTTAAAGATATATTCTTTACGGATGGTAAAGAAATAACAAGATAAAATGAAACTCCATGATTAATACGTCATGGAGTTTTTTAATTTTATCCCCGAATGCCAAAGATCTCTAATAAAGGAATTTTAATGCCTGCTTCGCCGATCAGGAAGTTGGTGCCCTATGCCGATGCTGCAAAGGAAAGAGGCATACACGTGTATCATTTGAATATCGGACAACCGGACATTGAAACACCTGCCATCTTTTGGGATAAAATAAAGCATATTGATCGAACTATCTTGGAATACAGTCCCAGTGATGGCTATGTTGATCTGAAGAAAAAATATGCTTCTTTTTTAAGTCAGACCAGAAAGTACGCTCCCATCAAGGCGGAAGAATTGTTGATCACCACCGGTGGTTCGGAAGCATTGCTCTTTACTTTTTTATCCATATTGGATGCAGGAGATGAAATGATCATTCCCGAACCTATGTATGCCAACTATGTTGGATTTGCTCGTTCGGGAAATATTGAGATTAAGGCATTGACCTGTCATTTTGAAGATGAATTCAGATTACCGGCAACGGAAGCGTTTGAGGCGTTGATCACTCCGAAAACCAAGGCTATATTAATTTGCAATCCCAATAATCCTACCGGCTATGTTTATTCCAATAAAGAAATTGAGCGTTTGGGTAAAATTGCCAAAGAGCACGACCTTTTTCTGATTGTGGATGAAGTATATAGGGAATTCATTTATGATAATGATGAACATCTATCTGTTTTAGACCTGCCGGGATTAGAAGAAAATGCTATTTTAATCGATTCCGTTTCCAAGCGGTTTAGTGCTTGCGGCGCGCGTATCGGTGCCATCGTCACCAGAAACAAAAATGTAATTGCCACAGCATTAAAATTTGCGCAACAGCGATTAAGTCCACCGACCTTGGCACAAATTGGTTGCAATGCCTTGTTTGATGTGGAAGAAACTTATTTTAAAACGGTTAATGATCGCTATAAAAAGCGGCGAGACTTAATTTATGAATTGTTGAATGCTATTGACGGTGTAAAATGCCATTCGCCAAAAGGGGCTTTCTATACCATCGCTCAGTTACCGGTGAAAGATGCCGATCATTTCTGCCAATGGCTGTTAGAATCTTTTGAACTCAATGGAGAAACCGTTATGCTTGCACCGGGCTCGGGTTTTTATTCTACCCCTGGATTAGGCAAAAATGAAGTTCGACTGGCTTATGTGCTCAAAAAGGAAAGCATCATAAAGGCGGTAGCTTGTTTAAAGGAAGCGTTAAGAAAATACAATTCTCTATTCTAAAGAAACTTTCTAATCTTACCTTCGTTAGAGTATTTAGTTCTTTGAAATCTATACGATTTTACAAAACATATGGGGTTGACCGGAATAGACAGCACTGATATGGATATGTAAGCATGTCGCGCATTGTACTATTGGCGCGTAAAAATTAAGGTATGAACAATTTTAAATGGCGATAATACTTACGCCCTTGCTGCCTAATACAAAGTGTTAGTTAGCATATGTTCTTTAGCTGTTTTTTTCAGTGACGGCTTTCTGAACATCATAATACTGAAATAGTTACTGTAGGCTGTTTCGATACAGTAGCGAAACAAAGAAACTAAGGTAATGCGGTAAGGTTTGAAAAAACGCCTCCGTTTACCCGACAATCAAGTTTTTTCTCAGCATGAAGAAAGCATATTGATACTTTGTCTGGACGAGGGTTCGATTCCCTCCAGCTCCACCTTCGTTCGCCGAAGCTCAGTGCATAAGCACTGAGCGAAGGTGAATTCGACCACCAATCATTTTCCTTTTTTTATTTTCTGCTAGTTTCGTCGAACTCCGGTGGATGCCATCCACCTTTATCCGACGAAGCTAAATGCGAAACAATAAGCCAAGGAGGTTTCATTCATTTTCAATTTTCTCATCCAACATTATATTCCTAAATTCCATTTATGTGGA
>JAGQYH010000016.1 GCA_020436175.1 Bacteroidota bacterium | reverse complement strand
AAGCCATGATCTTGTTGTGAGTTGCTTTCAAAATTGTAATTTCATGTGAGATTGAACAACTAAGGTGTACACCATACGATGTCTTTTCGTGTTGTGAGTTGCTTTCAAAATTGTAATTTCATGTGAGATTGAACAACAGACCGCCCATAATTGGGTGGTTTTCTGTTGTTTATCTGCAAAAATAGGATGGAAAAACAGAGGGCTATCTTAAAACAATTCCAATTGTTGTGGCGGGTTTTCAGTTTCAATCGGTTTTTTACCATAAAATAACTCCATCATCCCAAACTGTTTATCGGTGATAGATAAAATACCAACATGTCCATTTTTAGGTAGATTCATTTTAGTTCGTCGTACATGCACCGCTGCATTTTCTCTGGAAGGGCAACATCTAGTGTAAATACTGAACTGAAACATGCCAAAGCCGTCTTTAATCAGTTGTTTTCGAAAAAGACTTGCGGCTTTTCGTTCTTTAGCCGTATTAGTGGGAAGATCAAAAAATACTAAAATCCACATGACTCTATATTGGTTAAATCGTTCTTGCATGGTGCAATTTGGGTAAACTTAATTGTCGCCGACTGCCTTCATAGCATTGTTGCAAACTATTGGTGGTGCGGCTGACCGCTACCAACAGCGGACTACTTTTACCGCCTATCCTTACATCTTCCGTGCAAATTTGCAAAAGTCTTTGTTTGGTACGCGGAGTTAAAAATTCTACCGGACCATCTTCTTCCATAATATCAATTACCAGTTGATCTACAAAGGGGCGATAAGGTTCCATCATATCATCTGCCAAGCAATAAGCATTGTATTTGTTACGATGGAAAATGCCTAGAGCAGTCAATAAACCCGAAGCCACTAGCGCTCTGGCCATCACGGCTCTTAAAATCGCATAACCGTAATTCAATAAATTATTGGGTGGTTCACCGTATCGGTCTCGAATAAAAAAAGGCATATCAAAAATGTTTTCCCAATAATAAACAGCGGCTTGTGCTTCGCAATTGTTGGTGTCGCCACTGGTTACTTTGTTTTTTAGATGCAACAGTCGTTTGTTACTGATACCTTGGAGATCCAATAAAATGGCTTGATTGTGAATTTTGTATTCAATCAACTGCTTCCATAAATTTTTTTGCAGTGGTTGGCTAGCATTAATTTGATCTTTGTAACGCTTTGATAACTCACTGTGGCCTTCCATCGGTAACATAATGCTGGCCGGCATGTGTTGTTGGTCGCATCCTATAATGATACCTTTATTGGCTGAAATCGCCTGCACGACACCATTGGTGATGGTAATTTGCGAATGCTCTAATACGATAATACCAATATCTTCTATCGGTACGGTTTTCTTTGCTTTTTGTTGGTCGCCCGGCCAGGAAATTTCCAGTTGCTGTTGCGTAACGCTCAAATAGGCCGGATTGCTAAAAAAGAGAGTGCGTTTCATCAGCGGTTGATTAGGAATTGGTTTGAAATAAATTGCTTTTATTCATGGTGTAAAGAATCTTTCGCCCAATTGATAGGATTATTGATAATATACTGCGATATGCGTTTATAGGATAGTTCGTTTCGTATAATATGCTCGTAATAATTACGCTGCCAAATTTTATAATCTAATTTTTTTATTATTTCTATCGTTGGGGCGAATTGCAATTCGCCCGTACTACTAATATTATAATTCTGGATATAATCCTTGATTTTTTTTATCGTAGCGATTTTATATCCCCTGATTATAGAGCCGATTGTTTGGGAAGGAGATTTGAATTTTTCTATATCTTCTTCTTTTCCTTTTTTCGATAATATTTCTAGAATAGCGTGAAAATGATTGGGCATCACAATAGATTCGTGTAAGGCAATATTATTTCTGATTTGAGTGGTATTTAGCCATTCGTTATAGGCTATTTGTCCGATAGGGTTTAGAATCAAATTTTCATTTTCAATTTTTCCAAAAATATGCTTTCGGTTTTGTATGCAAAGCGTAATGAAATACAATCCTTCTTGGGCGTAATCATAGCCTTTTAAGCGTATGCTTCTGCGGTGATGTTTATCTGGATTGTATCTTGGCATTTTTCTATATTTTTAATATTCTCCAACACTCACAATATCACCAAGATGATTGATGCGGACTTTGATAATACCTGCAATTCCAGATAAACCTTCTCGTCTCCATGTAACATTTTTTGTCATTGCATTATTTTCAACATTTGTTTCTAAATGATGACGAAAGAAATAATCCCTAGTTGTAAATTTCTGTACCCTAAACAATATTGGACTAATTTGCTTTTTGTATTTCGGGTCAAGTAAGTCAACTTCACTCGGATTAAACCCAGTTTCTTCATTTGGGAATACAAAGTATTCGTTTTGCTTCATTGTAAACAAAAACTGCCAACCAAGATGCTCATTAAATGTTTTATCAATAACAGGTAAACCTTGGTTTACTCTTTCAACTGCTTCATAGAAGGAAACTACATTTTCTTGTAAATTTCCATTTTCATCTTCATAAATTGCTACGTGGTGGTTATTGCCAGTACTTACAAAATCAACAGGTATTTTATTTCCGCCTGGATCTAAAATCTCTTTACCAAAATGGTCTTTTTTGTAATGCAAGGGCTCAGCATTTTTTACACCCGAAATGGTAACTCGCTTGATGGAAATGCCTTTTTCTTCGTTCAGCCAAATCGGGTTTTTATCTAAATTGGAAAAGGCATCTTTTGCATTTCCTTTAAACTTATTTAAACGTTCTTGTAATTTTCGTTTTACACCTTCGTCAATTACTTTGTCCAATTTTAAATCGGGTGAAACATCTTTGCGAATGGTGAAGTTTTCTTCAAAACAAAGCACTTCTTTTAATGGCTCATCATTATACAATAACGGTTCTTTTTTTAATGTTTTGGTATCAAAAGCAATTTCAGAATTGTTATCATATTTTTGGAGATGTGCTAAAACGATTTCTCTTTGTTCTTGATTGACAATCATTACGGCTTGAGTCAACGAAAAGAGTTTAGTTATTTTGGTAGTTTTTGGCATTTGTTGTTTCAATCTGCCGTAAACCGTTTCTTTGTGCAATTGCCCTCTTGGTGTACTTATAATTTGCCCTTTAACTTTCTTTTCATTTCCATTTTTATCTTTTACAATACTTGTTACCTCGTTTTTTGCTCTATTAATATTTTTTGTTACCACTTTATTTTTTGCCTTGTGTGAAACCAACACATTTTCCAAATGTTCTTTGGCTACTTGGCGAAAGTTGGCAATAGGCAGTTTAAACTTTCGCTTTTTATTGCCTTTATCATCTGTAACCACTTTCGTTTCTTTGGTTTCAATGGCAATAATATTTCCATGTAGTTTGTGATTTTCATTTTTTCGGGCATTCAAATAGTTTAGATATTGGATGTGATTATGCTTGGTAAAAGCAACTGTAAGCGCATCCATAGCATGATGACGATGGTCATTTCGTTTTGTCCAATCGGTGATTACTTCTACTTGTTTTCCATGTTTACGTTCTTGGATTTCGGTAAGTCCCAACGCTTTATATTTAGGCAGATTGAGTTCTTTCATTACATTTATCAAATCCCAATCTTCTCGTAAACGGTCGGTAATTGACCCGGAAGTAGAAACCACCGAACGAGCAATTTCAAACAACATACTTTTGGCTTTTTTTGCTATGTATTGGCTGTCGCGTAAATCTCGTTCGGCAAAGCCTTCGCCTATTTCGGATTCTCGTTTTTGTAACTTTTGGAATTTAGCTTTACTAATGCCTTCTTCTTGTTTGTCTTTAGACCACGATTTATTTAATTGTGTGATTCTATCGATGTATTCGTCTAACTTTTCTTTACCAAACTTACTTTCTATATAATCCATAGCGGTTTGGTTTTCCTTATCTAAATTATCTTGTCTGAACGAAAGTGTTTTGTTGGAAAAACTGTCGTCAAAAGCTTTCGATTGAGGAATGATATGTTCAATATCAATTTCTTTGGTAAACAGTTTCTCTCTCGGAATGTATGTATTGGTGTATAAATCTTTGTAACCGTTGTTTTTCAATTCTTCGTAAAGTTTGTAGCGAATGATGTCGTTTCTGGTTGGATTGGCCAAGCCAAATTCTGATTGCAATAGTTTTACGATTTTTACGTGCCTTGTTTTTGCAGAATTGATATTGGAAGTCATTTCTGCCCGTTCGGTAGCATTTTTCTTTAATTCACGAGCCAATTCAATCCGTATTTCATCAAATTTGAAATTCGGGTCATTTGCCCTTTCAATATCAATAAGAGTATTCACAACATTCACCATTTGGTTTAGGATTTTCTCTACCACAGGATTTCGTAAACTGTTCTTTTTGAGCAATTCCAATCGTGGTTTTAATTCACGATTTTCCAATTCTTCTTTGGTAAGCGAGTGTTTTGAATGACGATAGCCTGCCAATTCACAAGCATCTGAATAATTGTGTTCTTTAATGAACGGATAAACTTTTCGCATCGCTTTGGTGCTGAGGTTTCCATAATCATCTTGCAAAACCACATTTACCAAAACTTTAGCGTGTTCGGGTTGAAAGCCGAATTTAGAACACAATTGTTTTTTCAAACCAATGTTATCATTCCCGTAAGTATGAATATCTTCTTCGCTGTATTTTTTACTGTCATCTTCGGCTGAATACAATAAATGCCACAATTGATATGCGACTTGTTTTTCAAAATCCTTTCCGTCCAGTTCAGCATCAAAATTCAAGATTTCGGTGTTGATTTTTAAGGTTTCAAAAATTCGCTTCACCATATCCTTGATTTCAGAAGCGGGAACATCCAAATCGTCCAATTCTACTTCATCCTTATTGGATTTTACCTTCAGCAATTCTTTTACATCGTAACCTTCTATTTCTAAAATTTTCAAATAGGATTCATACAGTGATTTGTTGGTGCGGTTTCCTTCTAGTTGTGTGTAGTTTATTTCCCATTGGGCAGATTTATAACCTAGTAACTTGATGATGTCATTAGCTTTTAAATTGCCTTTAAGGTTAAGTTCCTCAAAAAGAATCTCTTTGGCTTCTAAATCAAATTCAAAAATTTCTTTTTCCTCATCAAACAATTTTGCTTGAGCATCATTTTTGACAACACGTTTTCTACTGCCTTTTTTTCGTATAAGTACATTATTCAACACTTGCCAAATCTTAAACTCTTGAAATAAAGGTGATGATTTTGGAGCAACACGCAGTCCGATAGTTTTCTTCTTGTCGTTTACAATAATTTCTCGACTTTCAAACTCACAAAAACTAATGAGTCCTTTTTGCGATTTTAGTTTTCGTTGGTAGAAAATAATAATGTCTCGAATCTCTTCTTTTAGCTCTTTCGTCAATTCTGAATAAAATTTGGCTTGTGTTTCCCAAATTGCTTCAAACTCATTGAGATAATCCTGACGATAAAACACTTGGTTTTTTAACCGTGAATGTGGATTTTCTTGAAGTTGATTGTATAAATATTGACCTACAGTTTCTTTGTTGAAATATAATTCTTTGCTTCTGTCTGAAATTGCTCCGAGATAACCACTAGATTTATTCAAATCATTATTGATTTCGGTAATTACATAAGCAACTTTTTCTTTATCCAATTGTTTTAAAACAGCATCGCTTCGCCATTTGTAGGATTGTAGTTTCTTTTGTTGGCGTTTATTGAGTTTAATTGTTTTTTCTGACTTTAATCCATCTTCCAAATCTTTAATTTCTGCTGTATTAAAATCGTAAGTTTTCCAAAATAATGCAGAAGTTGCTCGTTGTCCTTTTCCATGTAACTCTTTATAAAATGCATCAGTAAGAATTTCAGGATAAAACTGCTTTTGCAAGTTCCATACCTTGTCAAATTCTGCTTGTAAATCAGAACGATAAAAATCAGGAAGAACTGTTTTTCCACTTTTCAAAAACTGAAAGGCTAATTGTCCGGGTGTTAGTTTTTCTTCGTATAGACGCTTGGCAATTCCCATTCCGTCAATAGCTTGTCCGTCTTCCTCATTTTTTGCTTTACGGCTACTTTTATAGCCACGCTTTTTGTTGATAGCCAACAACACACGAGCAAATTCCTCTTTTTCTATCTTTTCATTTACGGCTTTTGCTCGCAATCGCCAAGTTTCAAAGGTTGTGTTTTTTCCATTTTCAGCTAAAATACTTTCATTAGAAATTAAACTGGCTTTTTTCAGAACTTCAGTTAAATTTCCCCTACGCAATTGATAGCGGTCGAGATTCCGCCTTGCCCCGCGCTTTAAGGTTCTATCTGCATTTGTAGTTAAAGGTTTGCCTTTCTCAAAATTAGTTTGTTCATCTGTTGTAAGCGGATTTACTCGAACTCCAATTTTCTGAATAGAAGATACTTCTTTTTCTTTATTCGCTTCCTTTACATAAGCAAAGCCGATAGATGTTGTCCCTAAATCTAATCCTAATATATTTTTCATCTTTTAGTTTTAATCATAAATAATTCCACCTTGTCTATATCTGTCTTGTGCATTGTCTGCTCTTTCTTGTGTTAAGTCTTTTTCAATAATCTTTTGCATTGGTACCATTAGTTTGGTAGTAATTTTTATCGCTACAATATCTTTTATGAAATGGTCATTTTTTTCAAATTTGTTGGTCTCGCTTATAGTAGCATTTAGCGAAACGCCCCTGTCCATCATATTGGCCATCACTACATTTTCATAAGCAGGGATATAGCCTATTTTCTTTCCTTTTGCTAATACTTCAATGGCAAACCGGTCGTGTATGTTCTCTTTTTCTCTTTGTAGCACCAAAGGGTCTCCAATGTTCAATTTTAACTGTAAAAAATCTTTTCTATAAAAGTTTGTCCCTCTAACGTAGTTGTCATAAATGACAATTTCTTGTAAGTCATACATTAAATCTTTAGTGCCAAATCCGGAAAGAAGAAAAGATCCGCCGCCGGTTCCCAAAAGTTTCAAAAAATCATTTCTTTTCATTTGTATTTATTTTTCTACATTTACTACACAATTTTGAAAGCAACTCACAATAAGGATTATTCCGTTGTGAAAACATTCAAAGCGGGGGCTTCTCGGAGTACCTCGCTTTTTCTTTTTTTGAATGTTTCGCAAGCTCTTCTGATATAAAATCCATTATTTCGAACAAAACATTTAAGCTGCCTCGCCTTTCTGTGGAGCATTTTTTATTATCCTATAATTTATTTCCAACAACCTACCAAATTAACAATAAATACTCGAAATTTATCATGGGTTGGGAAATTTCATCCCGTAGGGCAATTTTAATCTTTTTCAACATTTGAATATTGTCTACCAATTCAATTATTATTAATTTAGTCGAACAATAAAGTACAGTAAGATGCATCATTACGATGAAGATATTGAGGTATTAGAAATTGAAGAAGTAGATGAGGATATTGGCAATGGCGATCTTCATGTATTGATCATTCACAATGATGAAGTCAACACTTTTGAGTGGGTGATTCAATGTTTGGTGGAAGTGTGTAAACATACCGAAGAACAAGCTGAGCAATGTTCATTGATCATTCATTTTAAAGGCAAGTATGGGGTGAAAAGTGGAACCAAAAGCCAACTGCAACCCATGAAAAATAGTTTGGCGGAAAGAGGCTTGAGTGTTACTATTGAAAAAATTGAAGACTAACTTCACAAGTTGCCCATTTATCGATTAAACGAGACCAATTTATTTCCTCCTGTAGATCATGCAGAAAAGGGTATTGTTGCTGTAGGTGGTGATTTATCTACTGATAGACTTATTGCCGCATACCAATCCGGTATTTTTCCTTGGTATTCTGATCAAGAACCTATTATTTGGTGGGCACCGGATCCGAGATTTATATTGTACCCGGAGAATATTAAGGTCAGTAAGTCGATGAAACAATTATTGAAAAAGAAAGCTTTTGAAGTAACCTTTGATACTTGTTTTGAGAAAGTAATCCAAGCTTGTGCTAAGCAAAAAAGGAAGGATCAACCGGGCACCTGGATTACGCTAGAAATGGAAGAGGCTTATTTAAAATTACATGAATTAGGCTTGGCGCATTCAGTAGAAGTATGGTCAAATGAAAACACTAACCGAAAATTGGTTGGAGGCTTGTATGGTGTTTCATTGGGAAGTGTATTCTTTGGTGAGTCCATGTTTCATGTCGAAAGCAATGCTTCAAAATATGGTTTTATCACTTTAGTAGAACAATTGATCCAAAGGGATTTTAAATTGATCGATTGTCAAATGGAAACGCCTCACTTAAAAAGTTTAGGCGCTACATCCATTCCCAGAAAACAATTTATGCTTCTTTTAGAGAATGGACTTCAAGCACCTACCTTTAAAGGTAAATGGACGGATTGGTTATGATCGGGTTTATTTCAAAAACATGTTTTCCAATTCCGCACTCAAATTATTAATGTTATAGTAGGTTTTTCCATCCATAACAATAACCGGCATTGTGATAGAATATCCGTCGTAGTTTGCTGCCTTTAATGTTTCCCACATAGCCATATTGTTGGCATCATTCTCGGAAGTATTGTATTCGGTAAAAGCAATCTTATTCTCGTTCAAGAAGTTGACGGTATATTGACATCTTCCACAGCCATTCATCGTAAAAACGTTAATCGATTCAAAATCGATGATAGCATTGATTTGATCGTAGTACTTTTCATAAGAAAATCCAATGCTATAGGTCCAGTTTTGGGAAGGATCTTCAGGGCTGATCTCAAAAACCAACTCTTCACTACCGGCGATAATTATTTTCTCAATTGGGGAAGCAAGGCTTGATTGAGCATTAACCAATTTTAGCTGCACGATTATCTTGTAATCCGTTTCAGTATTGTTTTTGGCACTGACCATCACTTTTCCATCAACTGAACTTTCTATTAATTCAACAGCTTTGTTTTGAGCGGAAAGTAATAGTGTAAATGTGATCAATAAACAAGTAAGAAGATAGTTTTTCATTATATACATTAGTGCTTTTCTCTTGCTTTATTTTTGATATCTATCTCAAATATCAAACCAATAGCGCATGAACCGCACAAATATACTAAATGTATGATTTTGAAAGTCGATGAAATGCCTTAACCAAAACATCAAACGGCTTTACGGTGAAAACCCGTTTCAAATCAATTATCGAAAGGTAGAGTCTTCCTTACTAACTACGGAGAAGTAGTAGTGGGTGTCATTGGTTCTTTATCTTTAGTCGGTTCCAAAGCTTCCATGAAAGCGGGCAGACTTTTTATATTGAAAGCAATTTCACCATTGACAATGATCACCGGCATTCTAACATCTCTGATGGTTTCGTCGGTGGTTCTCAAAGTATTCCACATCAGCATATTGTTTTCAAAATTTCTGGTGGTATTGTATTCCGTGAATGCAAATTCATGATGTTTTAAATAATCTAATGTATAATCACATCTTCCACATCCGGTCATGGTAAATACCACAATTGAATCTTTGGCAGCCATTAAATTTACAGGAGGAATATATCGCTCGTAGGTGTATGAGGTTTTATATGTCCAGTTTTCAAAAGCATCGATGGCACTCAATTCACCAAGTACTTCTTTGTTGCCGGCTTCAATAACCCTTTTTATTGGTGTGTTGACGTTGGCTTGAGCATTTTCGAGATCCACTTTTACGTGAATAACCAAATCTTTATCTGAAGAATTCTTGGCTACCAAAACTACTTTATCGGCTTGGGCTTCTTCCAACAACTCTATAGGCTCTACCTGAGCAATAGTATATTGAATAAATACTAGGAATGTAAAAAATAGATAGGGTTTCATAAATAGGGTAATTAGTCAACTTTAATAATATTCAAAATATTTTTAATTGGCTAGGGGTGTACCTCATTTATTTGTATAAAACATGAAAATTTTATCTTATCAGATCTATTTTTCATAATACAGACCATTCTGTAGTTTGTTTCGGGCAATTATTCATTGAAGATACTGCCATTGAATTGGAAAGGTAATAGATCTTTGATGGTGTCGATGACGATTACCTGTTGATCGTTTCCTGAAAGATAGACTTTAATCGGTTGATTTTGTTTGGTTTCTTCTTCGAGTAGTGCTTGCCGGCACATTCCGCAAGGTGGAATAGGAGGCAATATCTTTCCGGATTCGCTCAATACAGAAATGGCAATAGCTTCTACTTTCGCATTAGGAGCCACCGCAATTTTACCGGAAAGAGCCGTTCTTTCGGCACAAAACCCAATCGGGAAGGAGGCATTTTCCTGATTACTGCCTTTTACAATTTTACCATTATCCAAAAGTAGGGCAGCGCCAACATGAAATTTTGAATAGGGAGCATGGCTGGTGATTACTGCCATTTCCGATGCTACGATCAATGCATTTATTTCATCTGATAATTCACCACTATGAACCACTTCAAAATTTATATGGATACTTTTTTTCATTTCAAGATTTAAATCTAGCGAAAATTTTATTGTTCACTTGTATTTATTGACAGTCACATTGGTGCTCTTCATCTAAATCAATGGCCGTCACCACTTTTACCACATCCATACAATCGGCTAATATGATCCTTATACTTTGGCCATCCGCAGTTCGATCCTCAATGGCATAAGTAGGGCACGGTTGATCCTTCAGGTCGCTTTTTTGATGATTTATTCGACCGCTTTGCAGTGCCGCTTTGATTTCTTCTTCCGAAATATATCTGCAATCCATCCTGCATTCTGCGTGTTGGGTATAAATCAGTTTTTTACTTCTTAAATTATCGATTATTGTCGTTTCCTCCTCAAACTCTTTCGTTGGTATCTTAAGGACATTATATCGATATAAGACTATACCAAGTAAAATAATTAGGTAAACTGCATGTTTTATACTTGGCTTTTTCATTTAAAAATTGAATTTTTAGCAGAAATTAGGTGGCTAATGAATTGCAAAAGTAGAAACAATTAAAAATATACTTGCATTTCAAAGGTTTTTCAGAGAATCAAATGATTAGCATGATTTTTGAACCCTTCAATCAAAATAAAATACACTAATGAAAATTTTATATACACTACTGTTGATAGTAACACTTCATATCGGTGCCATAGCCGGTGAAGGTATTTCCTACAAATGGATGGATGGCAATAAGTCAATCGGAAGTTTAGTGATAAATGAAACAAAAGGTGAAGAAAGCATTACCTACGAATACAAAAGTAATTTGAATGTGAATTTTGGTGAGGAAGTGAGCATTACCGAAGAGATGTCGGCGACACTAGCCAAAACTGCTGATCAAGAACAAAAATTACTGCCCGTTACACAAATTAAAGCAGTTAGAAGCTTCAATGGTCGACCAAGAATTAGTGTGGAGGAGAACATACAAGAAACTAAGGTTGTTAGAACCGTTAATGGCAAAGAGACAGCAACGGATAGATCATCGACTGTATTTTGCTATATGTTTTTATTTGTAAAGCCACCGGTTGGTGTAACATCAGTGTATTCAGAGCTTTATGGAATCGATTTTAAGGTAGTCGATAAAGGGAATCATCAATACCTCATTAAAGGTGCCAAAAACAGGGAACATTTGTTTGCTTATGATGAAGAGGGCCATTTGATCAAAGCCCGCATTGATTTAAGCTCCGGTGTTTATACCTTAATTCCAAGCTAATAATTGATAAGCCCAAGAATAAATTTAAAGCTTCGCCACATTCAGTTATGTAATTTCTGCAGTTTTGCGTCTTACTATAAAATCAATGAATGAAAGGGCTTTCTTTTGTATTGCTAATGTCTTTAACTGTTTTTGTTCAGGCGCAATCTACCATTGATTTAAGTTTTGAAGTATCGCCGCAATTACCTTATGGAGCTGTTCATCCGGAAGCCAAAGATGATTTGGCAGATTTCGCTCCGATAATCGGCAGATGCAATTGTAAAAGTGTCAACCGGAATGCGGATAGAACTTGGGGCGATACAGTGGATATGATATGGCAATTCAAATATATTATGAATGGGAGAGCCATACAAGATGAAACATGGAAGGCAGACGGCAAACACTCCGGAAGCATTCGGCAGTTTCAACCGGATAGTGCACAATGGGTTGTTACCTATTTTAGTGCCTCCACCGTGGGGTACAAACCCGGCGTTTGGATCGGTGGTAAAATAGGAGAAGATATTGTTTTAAAAATGGAACAAAAGGCCCCTAACGGATTGGATGGATTTTCAAGGTTGACTTTTAGTGATATTTCCGAACAAGGGTATAACTGGATAGGCGAATGGGTGAGTGTAGATGGATCTTTTGTATATCCATTTTGGAAAATATTTTGTGTAAAACAACAAGAATAAAAGATCGGTTGTTGAAAACCGACGAAGATTAAGTTCAGTTATTTTTTGCGAAGAGTGATGTGGTTTAGACCCCACGTCACTCTTTATTTTTTAATCCCAAATACCTGGCACAACAATTTCTACGGAATGAAAATCAGGATCTCTGAAATAGATGGATTGTAATCCATTTTCCCATGTCGCTTCATGTTCGATCATGATATCGCAAGCTTCTAATTTTTCTTTCCATTGCTCATAATCCTCTGCTTTGCACTCAAAGGCAAAATGTTGCTGTCCGTAGCCAAAATGGTGCGGTAATTTGCTTTCTGCCATGGTAACTTCCGGTAAAAAGCAAAGTAAAACATCTTCACCCACCCTGAAAAATACATGTCTGTCTTCTTTTAAGCTAATAACAGGCAATCCCAAAATGCCGTGGTAGAAAGCTTTAGTCGCCTGAAGATCTTCCACGTACAAACAAGTTTCTTTAATTTTCTGAAGTTGCATCATGCATAAATGTAATAGATTTAATAGAATACGGCAGTCAAAATTAAGTCAACATTATAATACAAAGAATATTCTTATGTACTTGAACCATAGCCTGTTAGAATAGTTATTTTTATGGTTCAATTTTCTTGATTATGTCATTTTCGAGCCTTCAACGTAAAGCATACATTCAAAATCTTAAAACAGAAAACTTTGACCTTCTCGTCATTGGTGGCGGAATAACAGGAGCAGGGATTGCTTTGGACGCTGCTGTTCGTGGTCTGAAAGTAGCCTTGGTTGAAAAAAACGACTTTGCTTCCGGCACCAGTAGTAGATCTACCAAACTGATTCATGGAGGACTCCGCTATTTAAAGCAGTTGGAAGTTAAATTGGTAAGGGAAGTGGGCAAAGAGAGAGCCACCGTGTATAATAATGCCCCGCATGTTGTTATACCGGAGAAAATGTTGTTGCCAATTGTCAAAAAAGGTTCGTTGGGGAAATACTCCTCTTCTTTAGGATTGTATGTTTATGACCGTCTTGCAGATGTAGAAAAAAAGGAGCGCAGGAAGATGATGTCTCGTTCTGAAACCATTAAAAAAGAACCTTTACTAAGGAGAGATATATTGTTAGGTGGAGGATTGTATATTGAATATCGATCCGATGACGCTCGGTTGGTAATTGAAAATATGAAGGCTGCCGTTGAAAGAGGAGCGACTTGTTTGAATTATGCTCAACTTAAAGAATGCACTAGAACAGATGGTAAAGTCAGTGGGGCGATCATTCAGGATGGATTAACCGGAGAATCCTTTGAAGTAAAAGCCAAAACCATTATTAATGCGGCAGGTCCTTGGGTTGATGATGTCAGAAAAAAGGAAGGATCGTTACAAGGCAAGCATTTATTGTTAACGAAAGGTGTTCATATTGTAGTAAGTAAAAGTAGATTACCACTGAATGCTTCCGTTTATTTTGATGTGTCCACCGATAATCGAATGATCTTTGCCATTCCTCGCGGTAAAGTAGTTTATATCGGAACCACCGATACTGTCTATCCGAAAGATCAGGATGTTAATTTTCCTTTTGCGGACATGGAGGATGCTACTTACATTTTAAAAGCGGCCAATTTTATGTTTCCGGAAGCTAATCTTACCATTGAAGATATTGAATCTACCTGGGCAGGCTTGCGACCATTGATTTATGAAGAAGGTAAAGACCCTTCTGAAGTTTCCCGAAAAGATGAAATATTCATCACTGATTCGAAGTTGATCTCTATTGCCGGTGGAAAACTTACGGGATATCGAAAAATGGCAGAACGAGCGGTAGATGAAGCATTTGAACAATTGAAACACATTGACGGACGAAAACATGTGAAATGTACCACAAAGAAGGTGACGCTTTCCGGCGGAGACCTAAAAGGCCATAGTGGTGTGGTGCAATTCGTCAAATATTTGCAAGCACAATATCCTGATTTTGCTCCGGAAAGTATAGAAGAGCTGGTGTACAAATATGGAACTAGTGCGGATGAGATTTTGGATGCAGCCAAAAAGGTTGATACAGAGGATAACTTATTGTTGGCTGAAATGGATTATTGTATTGAGGAAGAATCGGTTGTTTCAGTTAGCGATTTTCTAATTAGACGTACAGGAAGATTGTTTTTTGATCGACCTTCTTTGGCTGATAAGTACAAAATGATCCACGAGTATATTTCCGAGAAGTGTGGTCATACAAAAGAAATTAGTGATCAGCAGTTAGCAATGTTTGAAAAAGAGTATTTTGGTGTCGTAGCTTTTAAATCGTTAATAAAATAAATCGGATGCCAAAGATTATTCACCCAAAGCAAGATTCGTTTACGCCGAATGGTCAGTTATTGGAACATGGCGTATATGATGATATCATTTCAGATACTAATCTTCGCCAATGGGATAACGATGGCGGTTTGATCAAAAGAAGAAGAAGTCAACGTAAGGCTTGGATGTTTATAGGAGCTTATTCCGAAGACTTGATGGTGGGTATGGCTATCGCTGATGCCGGATTTTTAGCCAATGCCTTTGCATATTTCTATGTTCCCGGAGAAAGTATTTATAAAGAGCAGAAAGTTTTACTTCCCTTTGGCTTTCCCAATAATTTTGATGGTGGTTTGTTTGATCGATGGAATCTAAGAAATTTCAATATTGAATCGCACAATGGTATTTTAAGAGGCAGTTGTTCCGGTGATTTCCAAATGACTATAGAATTGGAACACAATGATAAAGGACTGAGTTTTATTTGTCCGACCGTAGATCGGCCATTTAATTTCACCTATAAGAATTTATGTCTGCCAACAAAAGTATCGGTCTTTTATAAAGGGAAACAATACACTTTGGAAGGCTTGCAAGGCGGACTCGACCTTTCCAAAGGATATCCGCCGCGGCATACAACTTGGAATTGGGCATTGGTCAGTGGCCAAACAACACAAGGTATTCCGGTTGGCATGAATTTATTTAGAGGACATAACGGTAAATACGAAAATGCCGCATGGATCGGTGAGGATCGGATTTTATTGTCTAATACCAATTTTATCTATGACAAAACAAAAAAGTTAGATAAACAGATTTGGACACTCCAAACGGAAGATGGATTAGTAGATTTGAAGTTTACACCTTCTAAAGCGAGAAGAGAAAAAATTGACGTAAAATTCTTAAGTCACGATTTTACCCAACCTTTTGGAAAGTTTGAGGGCACCATAAAGCACAATGGTCAAACATACGAATTGACCGGTTATGGCCCTACGGAGGAACACGATTCATTATGGTAGTTTAGAAAGTAAAGAAGCTTAATGAAGTGCAAAGCCAAAATAACTTTATCAATACTATTTCTTATTCTGCCCACCATTTTTGTGATGGCACAAGAAACGGTCGTAAGAGGTTTGGTACTCGACTACTTTACAAAGGAGCCTTTACCGTATGCAGATGTATTTTTTAAGGGAACAGATATTGGCGTAACTGCTGATATTGACGGTCGCTATGAAATTACCACTACAGATCTCAGCCTGGATAAACTGGTGGTGCGCTACACCGGTTACGACGATAGAAATGTACAGATCACACCGGGTATCATTCAGAGAGCAACAATTGAATTGAAACCGGAAGAGTACATTCTGGAAGGAGTTGATATTGTTGCTGAAAGAAAGATCAGAAAAGATACTGCAGCTGTTACTTTGTTTAGAAATGTGGTTAGGCATAAGCCGGAAAATGCACCGGATGAATATGACAACTATATCTATGAGAATTATACCAAAACAATTTTTGGATTATACGATGTAAAAGACCGTTTTAAGTCGAGGGTTATTGTACGAAAAGTACCTTTTATCTTTGATAATATTGATACGTTACCCGGAAATCAAACAACCATTTTGCCTGGTTTGCTAAAGGAAAATTACAAGCATGTTCTATATCGGAAGGAGCCCAAGAAAACAAGAGAAATTTTAATAGGAGATAAACTTTCCGGTACTACCAATAGCAGTATTTCCGATCTTATTGAGTTTAATTATGATGATGTCAATATTTATGACAATATCGTCAATGTGAATGGGAAACCGATTATGAGTCCCTTTGCGGACAATGCGCTGATCAATTACAAATATTTTTTAACGGATACGCAGGTGATTGATGGATATTACTGCTATCAATTACAGTTTACCGGTAAAAGTGCAAAAGACAATGCCTTCAGTGGAATGGCTTGGATCCACGATACTACCTTTGCCATTAAGGAGATTGAATTGATCTTGTTACCGCAAGCCAATATCAATTTCATCAGTCTGTTTGAACTGAATCAACGCTTCACAAGAATAGAGAATAAGTATTGGTTTAAAGACTATGAATCTTTCCAAACAAACATGAACGTCTTTAAGAATTCTGATAAGCAAAGTTTTATGGCCAAAAAGGAAAGTTGGCGCCGCAACATCATTATCAATCATCCGGCTATCGATACTTTGGTGGCTGGAGAACCTAGAATTGTTTTGAAACAAGCTCGAGATCAATCGGAAGAATTCTGGAAACTGGTGCGATCGGAATCGTTGACACCACAGGAGACTCAGGTGGATGAAACAGCCGATTCCGTGTTGAATACTAAAGTGGTTAAATTTTTGGTTTGGTTCACCGATGCCTTGCAAACCCGCTATTTAAATGCAGGATCAATTGATATTGGGCAGTATGATCAGATGTACAGCTATAATGCCTTTGAAGGTTCCAGAGTGAAATTAGGAATAAGAACATCAACCAAATTGACTAAACGTATTTTATTTGGTGGTCATTTAGCTTATGGTTTTAAGGATGATAAGTTTAAATATGGCGGTTTTACTCGTTTTCATCTTAATCGACCGAATGAATTGTGGCACATGATGGGAGGAAGTTACCGGTTTGATTACTCCTTCATCGAACAGAGAGAAAGCTTTGATGTACATGACAATATCCTCAATACCATTCTACGCCGAGATCCGATAGACAATATCTTTTTAACTAAGCAAGGCAAGGCTTTTTACGAAAGAGATTGGCGACCGGGCTTGACCACTAAACTGGATTTTGCCAGAAGAACTTTTTTTAGTGTACCGGGAAAGTTTGATTTTGATCTTGATGATACAGGTCGACCTAATGCAGGATTTACCGCTACCGAACTAGGCTTTACCTTTACTTTTGCTAGAGGCCTTCGGTATTATGAGTCCAGTTCCGATTTTGATAGAACGCCGGTTACTTCGGTGCAGCCCAAGTTAATTTTGAATTATAAGGTAGGTGTCAATAATTTCTTAGGTGGTGATGTGAGCTATCACAAAATGGAGATGAATTTGTCTCAAAGGTTATTAAGCCCGATCGGCTATACCAAATATTCCATTTTAGTAGGAAAGATATATGGCAATGTGCCTTATCCGTTGTTGGAATTGCACCGAGGAAATGAATCGGTTTACTTTGAGAAACTGGCATTCAATCTAATGAATGACTTTGAGTTTGTAAGTGATACTTATGCATCCCTTTGGGTGGAGCACCACTTCGATGGTTTTATTTTTAACAAAATTCCGGGGATTAAGTATCTTCAACTGAGAAGTATCTTGTATACCAAGTTGCTTTTGGGTAAATTAGAGGAAGGAAATCAAAATGTAGTGCCATTTTTAGATGGATTGAAACCATTAAATGGACTATATGCGGAAATTGGCTTCGGATTTGAGAATATTTTAAAACTATTTCGGGTGGATGCCCTTTGGAGATTAACACAAAGAGAACAACCGGATGTTCAAAAGTGGGGAATACGTTTTGTAATTTCGCCAAAATTTTAGTGAATGAAGAGACAATTACATTTAAGTTTAGGAAGTTTGTTGTTAGTTTATCTGCTATTTTTTATTGTGCCGGTCACACATGCCAGCGATGATGAAGAAAGAGTGGCATTAGAGTCGCAGTACTTGGGCGTTTGGATGGGAGATAACGGAGAAGAAAGATTCGAGATATATAAGAAAGGCGATAAATACTATGGTAAGATCATTTGGACTGCTTATGATGATTTGAACGGTAATGGCTTGTTGGATTCAAAAAATCCGGATCCGACTAAAAGAAACAGATCCATCATTGGTTTGGATATATTATTGGATTTTGAATTGAATAAGAATGGAACTTTATC
>JAGQYH010000169.1 GCA_020436175.1 Bacteroidota bacterium | reverse complement strand
TCAATAGGATTCCAGAGCGACTTTAATGGTTGGCTAAGTCATAGCCGCCCACGTTATGGAAAAGACGGTTGTTACCCCATACAAAAAGATTCGATCTATCGAGAAATTGAAACAAAAGGTTTGGCTCATCCCGGATTGCTCAATGAACACTGGGAAACGCTCATCAATGAAGATGTGGACATCGAACCTATCAAAAGAAATGCAGAAAAATTTCTACAACTCTGGGAATATTTTCTAAGTCATGATTGGAACTTTTAGTTTACCATTTTAAAGAACTAAACTTCCCTATCCAAATTATCTCCTTCACTAAAATTAGGATTCGAAACCGGTGTTTTAATACCATTGATCACTCTGATGTGATAGTTCGGATACAAACCTTCTTCTATCATATTCACAAACAATTCTCGACTGAAATATGATCCCGTTTGCGTATCCAAAAAGTGTTGGTTTCTTCCTCTTTTGTCTTCCCAAGCCGTCACCACCGTTCGCTCCGGCGATCCGGGTGTCAATAGAGGAATTTGCTCTTCTCTGAGCCATATCACATCCAACTCCTCTACTTCTTTTGAGCCGTCCATTAAAAAATTGGGCGAAACGATAATGCCTCTTTTGTCATCCGCTATGAAAATATCTGTTAAACCATCTGTATTAAAATCCAAAATATTCTCCAATTCTGCCACATTGATGTCTTGACCGATACGATGAAAATCACCAAACACATAACGATCATTTTTATTCGGTTCAAAAGCCGTCCATCCTTTCCTGATGCGCGATCGAACTTGCATTTCGTTTAAACCGGCATCCCAAAGCAAAGTTGCGATCATATCACTTTTGATCAGGTAAATGCCATCCCTATCGGTTCTAAACCTTCCCTTTTCAATTTTATCACTAGATTTCATTTCAATTCTGGCGTCATCCTTTCCGCTTTTATCTATGACCCATTTCTCTTTGATATAAGTCAGTGTCAATTGATTATTCTGCCATTTGATAATGCCCATCCATTTTGCAGAACGAACAAAAATTTCTTCGAGTTGATTGCCATCCAAATCGGCTGTCACCATCTTATCTGATGCATTAAACTTCCATTCTCCTATAGCTGTATTGAAAAATGCAACTTCTTCCAAGGCATTGGTTGAACTGTTATATTCCACCAACGATAAACTTCCTCCATTGAACAACAGCAGATCTTGTTTTTGTTGGCTGCGTAAAAATGCGGGAATAATTTTTAACTTTTCTGTGATTGGCATGCTGCCCAACTGACCGGAAACTTCAAAGATGCCTTCCATTTGTCCGGCAGAATCATATTGCCAAACCGCTATTTTATTTTTGCTGTGTACCAAGATCTGCTGCCGATCATTTCCGACCAACCTTACCGGAAACTCCACATCTTTACTGTTCGGCGGCCATAAGGCTAGGAGCGATTGAATAGCTTCAAACCTACCTCTTCTGAATTTTAAGATCGTACAGTAAGCATCCGTTCTCACAAAAATCTCATCTAAACCATCCCCGTCAAAATCGCCTTTCACAATATTTTGGATGGAACTTAAGCTCGTTCCACCCAGCTGCCAAAAACTTCTATACAAGGTATTCAGTTGGCCTTGTCGCTCATGTAAAACACCGGAACTATAATCATTCCATGCTAAAATTTCTTCTCCTTCATTGATGGCATCCGCCGTAAAGCGACCTGTTAAATAATGATCGTGCTTAGTGAACGTCCAACCCATATGAGAATACCCTTTGATCTCCAGATCAAACTTCAATACATCATTTTCAACTCTTATGTTGGTGATAGCTAGTCCAGAATTTCTATGCCCGTAAAAATTACTATTGGGTTGAGAAAAAGGTGTAAACGAATTATTGTTCGATTGGGGATATAAATTGCCGGGTGTTTTCTCAAAATAAATGCGCAAAGTAGTTCCGTTATCGAGAAAATTAGCCATTTCAACATCAATGGGCGGCGCCTCTCGTCTATTCCAAGGAGTATGCCCCATAGGCAGCATGGTATTCACATGAAAGATCAACATACCTTCTTCCGTTAGTGCGCCATCCGGACGCCAGGATTCGTTTCCGGTGCTTTTTCTGTACTCCAGTAAAAAATATTCGTGTGGGGTAAAATGAGGGTCGGGCATCACCAAAATGGCCTCATAAGAAGTGGTATAAGGTTGAAGCTCAAAAGCCTTTTTCTTAAAAGTAGGACCAAAAATTTGCTCCTTAAATGTTAACCAGTCATTGGCAAATTTGTAAATACTGCTAATCTCACTCATCTGGCCATAAGTACAACCATCCCCTAAAAGATCCCAATATCCAATGGCTCCGGAAGGACCGTAAAGATCGCCTTGCTCCATAAAATTATGCGAAAACTCATGCGCAATAGTTGACCAATAGCCCTTTTTGTCTCCTTCCTCACTCAAAGTGCCATCGGGATTATAAATATCAAAATTGTATCTCATGGTATGGATGTCGCCTATCACATAATTCTTTCCCTTGCACTTGACATTGTACCGGCCAAACTTGGCAAACGCGCCGCCAATATTTCTATTGACCAGAAAAACGGAAGGGATCCATCTTCTGCCATTGGGTGCGGTTAGACTTCCGGCGGCTTCCCACACTTTATCGGCAGATTGTTTTAAATGCAATAAGGTCAGATCCACAAAATCGTCCATGGTCAGATTTGCTTTTCCCGGTCTGCTGAGATCGAGATTGTAGATCATGGCAGTGCCATCTGCATTTTTAGGATAATTGATCCCAAAAGAATATTTACCATTAGATAGCTGATGCCAGTAGTTGACCATAAAACTGCTCATATCACCGCCATTTGGGGCATCAACAAACAAAAATTCTCGAACATCCTGATCATTGATCGACCGATAATTGACCGGTCTTTGCATGGCTTCGTTCAAGTTAAAAAACAGTGGAACAGCATTCCATTGAGGCAGTAATTGACCGTTCTGTTCGATAGCCGGCTGAAGCTCACTCATCCATTCATCCGGTAAATTGAGGTTGATAAAGTCCGTTTTTTCCATAGTGATTCGGTTTTTGTAACATTTCGTATATAACTTAAATTTAATAACTTATGTCATTTCACAAAAAAAAATCCGAATACTAAGGGAGGATCTCTTCCGTGTTTTAGTCTTTCGCTATGACCGTTTACTTCACCACCGCCGGTCGTTCACTGATCTCATGAAAACACAAAACGGATTGAGCAAAATAATGGAAGACCATGCTTTTTCGGGTAGCGTTAGGATCTTTAATGGGAGCGCCTCCATGCAACATATTGGCATGCCAAATAAATACATCGCCGGGATTGGCGCGGAGTTCGAATTTATTCAAGCCGGAAGACTCCACCACTTGTTTTACTTTCTGCTCATACTTCTTATTGGCATTGCCGTCTAACAAAAATGTATTGCTGCTATTGCCATAATCGGCATTTAAAATATAAGGCAGTTGATGTGAGCCGGGATAGTAAGTTAGCGGACCATTGTTTTCGTGAATAGGCTCCAACGCCACCCAAACACCGGCTAAATATCCCAGCGGCAAAGTGGTCATGTGAATGGAATCTGAATGTGCCGATTGCTCACTACCTTGATTAAAATTGATGGTTTGAAAATGAATAGCCTTATCCTGAAAAATATATTCCAAGATTTTTAATAATAATGGATGTTTCGCCACTTGCTCAATAGCAGCAACTTGCTGGTGCGCATTAAAAATCTTTCTTCCGGTATAATTGTAATGTAAGCGGTCCGACTTTAATCCTTCTTCTACAGCAGCATTAATATCCGATACTTCTCCTGAACTTAAAAAGCCGGGTAGAAACAAATAACCTCTTTCCTCCCAGTCTTCGAGTGCTTTCTGTATGGATTCCGGAAAATTTGAAAGTTGACTCACTTTACCTTTTACAGCAAAACCTTTAGGATGAAATGTTTTTATATCGCCAACATAGCGACTCAAAATTCTGCTATCAATACTTCTAGTCACCGATCGCTTTATCCCAAATTGTTTATAGATTGTCCGATTCCGTTTCAAGTACTTCAAATAGAAGCAATTGTTCAACCAATGAAACCATCTGATCTGTCTTAAAATTCCGGTATATTGATTGATCCACTTCAAACCTTGTAAATTTGGGAACTAAATTAAAGGCATTTATCTTATTGCCATTATAAATTCATTCCTTTTTTAAAAGAAGTGTGTTAACCGCTATTTTTGATCCATTAAAATGAAACAAATGCCAAAGGAAAAAGAAGAAACGAAAAAAGAAGCTGAGCATTTAAAAGTTATCCAGGCGATTGAAGAGGAAATGATGCCAAACGATGTATTGCCCGATCTTCCTACCTCACTCAACGAAGAGCTTTCTGAAAAGATCAAAGACAATCCCAATAAATTTATCGGTTGCGGAGGTTAAAAGGCAAAACTCTAACTGCTCTCCCTCAATGTCTCCTGAAAGGGACGTTGAGGTAAAAAATGGCACATACCGTCACAGACATCCTTCTAACATTAATTCTATCTAACCATTTTTGGTGACCTTGCGTAATTATTTACAATTAGTTTTATCTTTATTCATTCTAAATAAGAATAGACGATTATGCAAAAATGGGATGAAATTTATGACTTCGTAGTCGCCGGTTCCGGTGGTGGTGGAATGATGGCCGCTATTGTGGCTCATGACAAAGGATTGAAAACATTGATCGTTGAAAAAAGTAAAACTTTTGGCGGTTCAACTTCCTTATCCGGTGGTGCTTTATGGATTCCCAATAACTCCTTTATGAAAGCTGAAGGCATTGCTGATTCTGAAGCAGAAGGAATTACGTACATGCAGGCCGCCATAGGTGACAGAACTACAAAAGCCCGACAGGAAGCCTATATTAAAGTAGGTCCTGAAATGATCGATTACATCGAAAAAAACACGGAAGTAGAATTTCAAAGGATACCGGGTTATTCAGATTATTATCCGGAATTGCCGGGAGGAAATGCCATAGGCAGGACATTGGAACCTGTGCCTTTTAACAAAAAAAGGTTAGGCGATTGGCGAAAAAATATGAATCCGCCTATTTGGCCTTTAATGGAAAAATTTCCCGTTACCGGAAAAGAATACCATAAAATGTCGATGATGAGAACGACAAGTGCCGGTAAAAAACAATTAGCTAAAACTTTAGGCAGATTGATCAAAGCCAAAGTAACGGGTCAGAAAACCTGCTCCATGGGCCAGGCATTAATGGGAATGATGGGCTTGTCAGTGAAGAACAGAAATATTCCAATGTGGTTAAATTCGCCGATCAAAGACTTGATTGTAGAAAACGGCAAAGTAGTAGGCGCCATCATTGAAAAAGAAGGCAAAACACTTCGCGTGAAAGCCAATAAAGGCGTATTGCTAGCTACCGGCGGTTTTCCTCATAATCAGGCCATGAGAGACAAATACATGCAACAACCGGTCAAATCAGAATGGTCGTTGGCCAATAAAACCAATGAAGGTGATGGCATTAATATCGGACTGAAGTTAGATGCCGCCATTGATATAATGGAAGATGCCTGGTGGGGTCCGGCCAGTATTTTATCGGATGGCACACCATTTTTCCATGTTTCAGAAAGAGCTCAACCCGGTTCTATTGTCGTTAATAAAAGCGGGAAAAGATTTACGAACGAGGCTAAACCTTACGCCGAAATGGTTCATATT